>JBGPFT010000303.1:0-3187 GCA_041483475.1 Fibrobacteria bacterium
CAAGAACGGAATCAGGTGGTGGGAAATGGTTTCAATTTCCTGATCTTTGGCATTCCAGCGGTTCCACAAATCCTGCGTTTCTTCCGCGCTGGTGAAAAAAGGGTCGTAATTCACTTCTTTGTTCGCGGACATGGCTTGCATCGGCTCCCCTGAAACCACAGCGTGGGCGAATTCCAGCAGGGAATCAAATTCCTTTATGCGTCCCGGGTTGTCAAGCTTTTCCCCCCCGGATTTTTCCCGAATCAGAATCCCCGCAGCGCCCGCCCCCAGGCCCGCCTCCGCATCGCGGACATGATCCCCCACCATGTAGCTGCGCCCCAGATCCAATCCATGCCTCCGGGCCAGGTCCAACAGCATGCCGGGCTTGGGTTTGCGGCAATCGCAATCGCGGGCATAGGGCGCCACCGTGCCTTCCGGATGATGGGGACAGAAGGCTATCTCCTCGATGTCGATCCCGCGCTGCCGGAAATAATTCCGGATTTCGGCGTTCACGGCGGCCACCTCCTCCAGTCCGTACATCCCCCGCGCCACCCCCCCCTGGTTGCTGGCGCCGAAAAGCCGGAATCCGCGATCGCGCAAAATCCGCAAAGCCTCTTCCACGCCGGGGATGGGCTCGAAATCCTTGAAACGATGGAGATAGCCCCGGTCGCGATGCAGGGTTCCATCGCGATCCAGGATGACGGCGGGGGAAAGGGTTTTGCTCATGCCGGAGGGAATGCCCAAGACGAGACTTGAACTCGTACGGCCTTGCGGCCAAAGGATTTTAAGTCCTCAGCGTCTACCGGTTCCGCCACTCGGGCCATCCGGATTAAAGGTAATTGGGGCGGGGCGACAGCCCGGGTAGCTACCTTGATCCTCCCCCATGATCACCATCGCGGAAATCGAAAGAGATTCCGACGCCGAAAAGGCGGGTCTTTTGCCCGGGGATCGGATTCTGCGGATCAACAACGAGGAGATCCGCGATCGCCTCGATTTCGAATTCTTCAAAAGCGAGGGGTTTTTGGCTGTCGAAGCCATGCGCGGCGACGGAACCTTCGCCCTGGAAATCGAACGCGACCCGGCCCGCTCCCTCGGCATCGAGCCCGAGGTGATGAAGATCAAGATCTGCCGCAACGACTGCGTGTTCTGTTTCGTGTACCAGACGCCCAAGGGAATGCGGAAATCCTTGTACGTCAAGGACGAGGATTACCGCTACTCCTTCCTGGACGGGCATTTCACCACCCTGTCCAACATGAAAAACGAGGATTGGGAACGGGTGGTGGATCAGCGGCTGTCGCCCATCTATGTGTCGGTGCACGCCACTAACGTGGAAACGCGCAACCGCATGCTGCGGAACCAAAAACTCGAACCCATCCTGCAACGCCTGGAATGGCTGCGGGAACAGGACTTGCGTTTTCACACCCAGATCGTCGTAGTGCCCGGCTGGAACGACGGAGAGGAGCTGGATCGATCGATCCGCGAACTCCGGCCTTTCTTTCCCTGGCTGCTTTCCATTTCGGTGGTGCCCGTGGGTTTGACACGGCATCGCACCAAACTCACTCCCCTGCGCGAACTCTCCGACGAGGAAATCCGCGTTTGCCTCGACGTGACGTTGCGCCACGAAGCCGAAGCCTTCGCCGAAACCGGGAAGCATTTCATTTTCCCTTCCGATGAATTCTACGTCCGCGCCCGTGAACCTTTGCCTCCCTCTGAATTCTACGGCGACTTCAGCCAGCATCAAAACGGGGTTGGCACCTTGCGTTCCTCTCTCGACGATTTGAGCCGTGAACTTCCGGCTCTTCCCCGCGCGCCGGGCGATTGGAACGTCACCGTGCTTACGGCGCCTTTGGCTTCCCGAACCCAAAACGAAATGCTGGAAAACCTGCGCCGGGAAAAAGGTCTTGAATCGGAACTCATCGTTTGCGAAAACCTGACCTTTGGCGATTCGGTGACGGTGACGGGTCTTCTCTGCGGCAAGGATTTGGCCGCCGCTCTGGAAAAAAGCGCGAAACGGGGCCCGGTGCTGCTTCCCCCCAATTGCCTGAACACCGAGGGGCGCTTCCTCGACGATGTCACGCCCGAGGAATTGGGACGGCGCTTTGATCGGAAAGTGTTTGCCCCGCGCACCTTCCGCGAGTATTTTCCCGCCTGATGTGTGGGTTAGGGAAAGGTTTCGGGTTTTGGCTTTTGCCTTGTGCCCTGTGTTTCGATACGGTTTTCGCAAAGCCGATGGACGCGACGAAAAAGCCCGCCGCCCCGGAAATCGTCTCCATTCCCTATCCCAACGGCGCTATTTACCTGGAGTACGGCATCACCGGGGCCTTTTCCGGCGGCTGGTACCGCAATTACGGCGAAACCCAGGGCCTTTATCAATGGCAGGGGGAAATGGGGTATTTCTACCGACCCTGGTTCGAAGGTGGCATCGGATTCAAAATGAACGCAGGCGAACCTTCCGATTCCAGCCAGAAGGTCAGGAACCGTTTCTTCCTCATCGGCCGTTTTCACAAGGCTTGGACCCGTTTGGGCGGCTATGCCGGGCTGCAATTGGGCGTGGATAATCTCAATGTCTCCCTGAGTTCGCTGGACTCGGGAAATTTCCGCAAACCTTTCCAGGAAACCAACGCCGGTCTCGGGGTGGAGTTCGGGCTGGCCTGGAAATTCTCGCGTTATGCCGGTATCACCTTGGGGCATCGCTTCGAGTTTTCCTTCGTGGGTGAGAAGGACAGTTCCGGCAATGCCGTGAATTTCCGCATTTTCCCGGGATTGGCTTTCGATCTCCTGCCGCTGCTCCCCTCCTTGCGCGAAAACGTCAAGGCCTTCTATTTCTTCGGGGAATTGCAATTCGGACGCCTCATCCTGGAAAACGTCTCCAATCGCAGGGATATGGCCTGGATCAGCGGCATCAGCTTGGCGTTTTAGGCGCTCTTTCCTACCTTCCCCCCTCCCCGGTGTTTCCGGGAACATTCCTGCCCTCCCGCAAGCGGGAGGGCCTACTCCGGGAATTCCCCTGGAGGAAGTCCATGGGAAGGTACACGTGGCCAAACAATACGAAACCGTCCTCATCGTGGACGCGATGATTCCCGAGGAATCCATCGTGTCGGAATTCGACGCCGTCTCCAAGCTCATCGAGACCCAGGGTAAAATCGTCCGCATGGATCGTTGGGGCAAGCGCAAGCTCGCCTATCCCATCCGCAAGCGGTCGCACGGG
>JBGPFT010000304.1:0-3177 GCA_041483475.1 Fibrobacteria bacterium
GCGGCTTCGATCTTCTCCGGTGAACTTGAAGTGACCCAAACCTCGGCGCCCGCTGCGACGGCGAATTGCAGGAGGAATTGCGCCGCCCCTCCCCCGACCCCCGTGATTAAAACCTTTTCCCCGGCTTTGAACCCGCCCCGCCGGAACAAGGCGCGATGGGCCGAGAGCCCGGCCAGGGGCAAAGCGGCCGATTCTTCGGGGGAAAAATCCTTCGGGGCGCGGAAAAGCTGGGAGACGGGGATGCGGATGCATTCCGCGAAGGTCCCATCGTCCGGCATGCCGAGGATACGGAACTTGGGACCGGGAGCGCGATCGTCATCTCCCCAGTCGAGACTGGGAAAGATCACCACCAGAGCCCCGATCCAGGCCGCGTCGGCGTCCGACCCCACGGCTGCGACGATGCCGAAGCCGTCGGACCCAAGCACGCAGGGAAGTTGGATGCCGACATAGGCCCCTTGCCGAATCCAAACGTCGCGGTGATTCAAAGCCGCGCAGCGCAACCGCACAAAGGCTTCGCCGGAGCGTAACATCGGGGTTTCCCGATTTTCAAAGACGAGGGGCCTGCCGATCGCGGACAAAACCAGGGCGCGATACGGCGTCAAAAGTCACTCCGTGGGAGGCGGGCGCCATAGATCCGGAGTGCCGAGTTCCTTGGCCCCCGCGGCTTTGAGGTAAAGGAAAAGCTGCAACTTGTATGCCGCCAACCATTGGAGCGGATGGTTCACGAGCGCCGCGCCTTTCTTCAAGGTTTCGCCCCAGGGAAAGGTGAAGGTTTCGTTCTCCAACTGAAGCGGGTTGGCGGCCCGAAGCAAGCGCGCGACTTCCCCGCTTTGCCAGCGCATGGCGCGGGGAAAATCGGAGGCGGGCATGTCTTTTACCACTTCCGCGGTAGGCCGGCCCAGAGTCCAGTCCCCGGCCAGCACGCGCCGGATCACATTGTAAGGCCCGTAGCTGAGGTAACGCAAAAGTTCCAGGGTCGAGCGTTGTCCTTGGGTGGGCCTATAATCCAAGCCACCGACGGGTATGCGGCGAAACAAGCGAATGCAAAGTTCGGATTCCCGTTGATAGACAATGATGAAATCTTGTGGCGAATACATACATCTCCTTTATTTCACCACCGACAATTCCTTGTCGTCGTAGAATCCGCCCTGATAGGTGGCGATGCAATTCTTGCCGTTCTTCTTGGCGAAATTCTTGGCGCGGTTGGCGCGATCCTCCACTTCCCGCTCGGTCAGGAAGCAATCCGAGGAGACGAACAGCGCGCCGATGGAGACGGTGGTCTTTTCCTCGATGCCCCGATAAGAGATCATGGCCAGTTTCCGCTGGAATTCCTGGATGAAACCCATCCCGAGGTTTAGGCTCATGTTGGGCAGCAGCAATACGTATTCGTCGCCGCCGTAGCGGTAGGCGAAACCGTGGGTATAGACGTGGGACTCCATCAGCTCCATGAAACGGGGCAACAAATCGCGGTCGATCTTGGTCTCGCCGTAGCGGGTGTTGAAAGACTTGAAATCGTCGATGTCGAGATAAGCCACCACCAATCCGTTGGACCGCAGCTCGCATTTCTCCCGGTAATAGCGCAAGTCCTTCATGAACAGCGGCGGGGCCTGCAGGATGTGGAACTTTTCATCGTACTCGCGCTTGTCCAAATCATGGGACGTTTGCTGCATCTCCTCGACGAACTTGATGGCGAGGAATTCGGTGAGATGCGGCACGCGCAAGGCCGCGACCTCCCGAAACCACGCGGCTTGCATGAGGGTCTGGATGGGCTCCAGCTCCTTCTCCAGATTGGCGATCAGTTCCGGGTGGAAGGTCTTGGACAGCGGCTCCTCCTGTTTGGAAGCGAGTACGCGCCGTTGATGGAGGATGAGACGCTTGATCAGCGGCAGGTATTCCACGGGGATTTCGTGCTCTTCGCGGATCTTGCCGCCCGCATTGCGCTTTTTGAGCAGGGCGATCAGCCCGGACAAGGGCGCAAGCACCGCATCCACCTCGCTGGGCATCTTGTAACCGATTTGCGCCTGGAGCTTGACCACGAGGTTCTTTTTCACCCATTCGGTGAAGGCCTCGGAGTACTTCTCAATGCGTTCGCATTGATCGTTGGTGAACGACGGCATGGAGGGAAAGTTATTCAGAAAGTCAATACGCGGGAATGGGCCGAATGCGCGATCCCAGGAATACGCTGAGCACGAGCCCCGCGACACCCACCCAACCCACGGTGCCGTAGCCGACGATGGTGCCTCCCGGCCCCGAGGTCAGGATGAGGGCGGCGGTCATGGAGGCGAAGCCCGAGGCCAGCTGCTGGCAGGCTGTGTTCACCGACAAGAAGCCCCCGCGATGCCGAGCATCCACAGCCGAAGTCACCAAGGTGACCCCGGGGGCGAAGCGGCCCGATCCGCATACCATGAAAAAGGCCGTGAGCAACAGGGCCTTCCACAGCGGGGTATGCCCGAGATGGGTGATGAGAAGCATGGGAACGACGGTGCATAGGCTCATCACCGCGAACACCCTGAACAAGCCGCGCTTGTCCGCCAACTTGCCGATCAGGGGCATGGAAAAAAGCGTGCAAAATCCTCCCGCCAGGTAGATGTAAGGGAGTTGCTCGTTGCTGAGCCCTCCGTTCATCACGAAGGCGGGGCTGATGTAGGGGATCATCACGAAACCGGCGAACATCATGGAGGTGGTGAAGGCGAAGGCCAGCCAATGGCTGGAATGCATGAAAATCTCGCGCAGGCTGCGCCAGGCTCCTTCCGGGGATCGGTTGGCCCTGGGCAGCACAGGCAACCCGACCAGGGCGGCACCCCATACGCAAGCGGCGATCCCTCCCAGGATGCGGAAAGGCGCGTGCCAACCGAGCCGGTTGGCGCAGAAAATTCCGAGCGGCACACCCAGCACCGAGGCCAGCGCGAAAGAAGTCATCATCTTTCCCATGGCCGCGCCCCGTCTATGCAAGGGAACCGCGTCCGCGATCATGGCAAATGCCACGGAGGAGATAAGTCCCCCGAAGGCCCCGGCGATCATCCGGGCCGCCAATAAGGCGTGGTATGAGGGGGCGAAGCCACAGAACAGGGTACCGGCGATGAAGCCGGCCAACGCCCATAGCATGGCGGTTTTCCGCTCGAAGCGATCGAGCAGCGGGGCCGCGACCAGGCCGAAAATTCCCGCGCTGAAGGTGTA
>JBGPFT010000305.1:0-3117 GCA_041483475.1 Fibrobacteria bacterium
CGCCCGCATCCTGGGTCCCATCCAATGGGGAAAAATGCCGGTGCGCTCCCAATACGTTTTGTTCCTCATCGCCATCACCTTCACCTGGCTGATGGGTCTCATGGGCTATGTCCGTTCCGGCATCCGCCAACACTGGCACGTTTACGGAATCATGAAGGACACGTCGCCCGACGCTTATACCCCGACCTTGGGATTCGCCGCCAACGTTGTGTCCATCACCGTGATTCTTTTCTTCTCCTTCATCGCCTTGGTGTTCTGGTTGTCGGGGCTTTCCGCCCGAAAGCCGTGGAAATCCGGGGAGACGGCATGAGGAATGCGATCAATATCATTCTTTTCACTTTGGC
The DNA here is from genome assembly GCA_041483475.1 of Fibrobacteria bacterium. Taxonomy (GTDB): domain Bacteria; phylum Fibrobacterota; class Fibrobacteria; order UBA11236; family UBA11236; genus UBA11236. The sequence continues at coordinate 345 of JBGPFT010000305.1, forward strand.
GGTTACGGGTTTCTACACCTTGGTCGGACATATGGTGCCGCAGAAGGAAGTGCATCCGCCCGCCGAGTTGGTGATTCGCGCCGATATGACCACCGCGGAGATGGTGGATATGGGCAAGGCCATCGCCGAGGGAAAGGGGACCTGTTTCGCCTGCCATACCATCGGCGCTTCCGGTCCCGGACGCTTTCCGGATTTGGCCAATGTGGGCGTGCGGGCCGCGAAACGAAAACCCGGTTTGACCGACGTGGACTATTTCGCCGAGACCCTGTATGAGCCCATGGCTTTCATCGTCCCCGGCTATAACCCCGGCATGCCCGTCATCAATAAGCCGCCCATCGGTCTCAGCGACGACGAGATTTTGTGCGTCATCGCCTTCTTGCAAAGCCAGGGCGGAACGCCGTCGGTCACTTTGCAAACCAAGTTGAAATATCAAACCGCGAAGGCGGCTGGAGGCGCTCCGTGAACTTCTGGGTGGCCGGAGTCATCCTCGCTGTCTGGATCGGCCTGCGCTTTCTGCGCCCCAATCCGTTGGTGTGGTTGTTGGCCGTCGGCATCGGCTGCATATCCATGCTGCGGATCGGAATACAACCGCCTTTGCCTTCCTCCATCCTGGGAATGTTCACGGCCATCATCCTGGCCTCCTTGCTTCTTTACGGTACCAGCGATGAGGAACGTCTGGCGGAAATCAACGGCCTGCTTTCCCGCTGGCTGACCCAAAAGCGGTACCTGCCCTATGTGGCCGCGGCGGCGCTGATCCTGCCGGGATGGGCGGGCTTCAACTCTTACCGCCAAGCGAGCCGGGGAGTGGAGCCTCCTCCCTCCGGGCGCACCATCCATCCCGCTCCTCCCGGCGAAATCGATTTTCGCGGGAAGAAAATCGATCTCATCAACGCCGTGAATCCATATCGAGAACTGGAGTCCAAGGACAAGACGGCTTTTGGAAGCCACGTGGCGAACGGCCGGAAGGTGTATTACCAGAACTGCGTGTTCTGCCACGGCGACAACATGGAAGGCGACGGCATCCACGCGCATGGATTGGATCCCATCCCCGCCAATTTCCAGGATCCCACCACCATCGCCATGCTGCAGGAGAGTTACCTGTTCTGGCGCATCGCCAAGGGCGGTCCCGGACTTCCGGATGAAGGCACGCCGTGGCTCACCGCCATGCCCAGCTGGGAAACGCGATTGTCCGAGGACGAGATTTGGGACGTCATCCTTTTTCTTTATGACTTCACCGGGAGAAAACCGAGGGCGAGGGAAGCCAAATGATCGCCTTCCTTTTTTCTGCGGCGCTTTTTTCCGCCGACCCGGTGCTGGAAAAGGGCAAAGCGATTTACGCCTCCAAATGCGTGCAATGCCATGGAGACCAGGGAGACGGGAAAGGGATCGCGGCGGATAATTTCGATCCGAGGCCGCGCGACTTCACTTCCGGGGCTTTCAAGATCCGCACCACCGAAAGCGGCGAATTGCCCACGCATGCGGATTTGCAAAACATCATCCGCCGGGGCTTGCCGTATACGGGCATGCCCGCCTGGCCGCGCTTCACCGACGGGGAATTGGACGCGTTGGCGAAATACGTCGAAACCTTCAACGCGGATTTCGCGGATACGGCGGCCAACAAGGCGAAACCGATTTTACTTCCTAAGCCGCCGAAATTTTCCGTCGTGAGCGCCGCGAAAGGGCGCAAGGTGTTCGAGGAGAATAAATGCCTCGATTGCCATGGCCAGCTCGGGCGCGGCGACGGCGAATCGGGCCCCACCTTGAAGGACGATTTCGGCCATCCGATCCGGCCCGCAGATCTCACCAAGCCCTGGACTTTTCGCGGCGGTTCGCGGCGCGAGGACATTTACCGCACCTTCACCACCGGGTTGAACGGCACGCCCATGCCTTCGTTCTCCAGTTCCATCGCCGAGGCGGATCGCTGGAACCTGGTGGATTACCTCATCTCTCTGTCTCCCGCTTCGGAACCGCCCTATGCCGCGGCAATCCTGGCCGAACCGGTCCAAGGCCCCCTGGATCTTTCCCAAGGCGCCGCGTTATTCGCTTCCGCGAAGCCCGCGATGTTTCCCGTCATCGGCCAGGTAATCGAAAATCCCCGTTGTTTCGCGCCGGGCGTGAACGCGGTGGAGGCCAGGGCTGTGTACGACAGCAACGATTTGGCGTTGATGGTGAGCTGGCATGACATGAGCGCGCAAAAAAATGGGAGCAACACTCCGGTGGCCCGCGATTCGGTTCCGGATTCCCTGATTGCGGACGCGATCGCCGTGCAAATTCCCCTGAAAGCCCCCGAAGCGGCCAAGCCGTATTTCCTTTTCGGCGACGGGAAAAACGCCGTGGAACTTTGGTTCGCCGACTTGGCGCAAACCGGGGCGAAGCTTTTTTCCGGAAGGGGAGGGCGCGCCTTGACGGAAATGGAGGGCGCCGCGGAATCCCGCGCCGAATACGGGGATGGGGAGTGGCGCGTTTATTTCAAGCGCTCTCGGCGTCCGGAAAAGCGCATGGCCTTGGCGGCGGAGCAATTCATCCCGATCGCTTTTTCGGTATGGGATGGGTTCAATAAGGAATCCGGGTCCAAGCGCGGCGTAACCGCATGGGCCAGCCTCTATTTGAAGTCGCAATCGAAGCCATCCCCTTTCTTGCCCGCTGCCGCAAAGGGGGGCGCGCTTTTGGCAATCGAGTTGGCCGCCCTGTTTTTCCTGCGTCGACGATACCTTTTTAGTATTTTGCCACCGTGATTCGGCGTCTTTCCTTATTGGCCGCCTGCTGTGCGGCC
>JBGPFT010000306.1:0-3093 GCA_041483475.1 Fibrobacteria bacterium
GTCCAAGGTGCAGTCGGCCCTGCTCGAAGCCATGCAGGAAAAACAAGTCACCATCGGGGACACCACCTACGAGCTGCCGAAGCTGTTCCTGGTGCTGGCCACGCAGAATCCGTTGGAACAGGAAGGCACCTATCCCCTGCCCGAGGCGCAAGTGGACCGCTTCATGCTCAAGGTCCGCCTCGGCTATCCCACCAAGGAGGAGGAGAAATCCATCGTGAACCTGGTGTCGGGCCAGGGCCTGCACCCCACCCTAAAAGTCGCCACCGAGGAGGATATCCTCAAATGCCGGCAACTGGTGGACAGCGTATACATGGACGAAAAAATCCTGGATTACATCGTGAACCTGGTCGCGGCCACGCGCGACCCCGCGGGCGCCGGCATCAAGGACCTCGCCAACCTGATCGAATACGGGGCTTCCCCGCGCACGAGCATCAGCCTGGCCAAGGCCTCTAAAGCCCACGCCCTGTTGCGCGGCCGGGGGTTCGTGACCCCGGAGGACGTCAAGGCCGTGGGGATGGACGTGATGCGCCACCGCGTCATCCTCACCTACGAGGCCGAGGCCGAGGAAGTGCAGCCCGAGAACGTGGTACAACGCGTTTTCGACAGCGTCGAAGTGCCCTAGGTAATGATTCCTTCCGAGATCCTCCGCAAGGTTCGGCAAATCGAGATCCGCGCGCGCAGCGCGGTGAACTCGGTGTTGTCGGGAGCCTATTCCTCCAGCTTCAAGGGGCGGGGCATGGAATTCGCCGAGGTGCGGGAGTACATCGCGGGCGACGAGATCCGCACCATCGACTGGAACGTGACCGCGCGCACGGGCACGCCCTTCGTGAAAAAATTCGTCGAGGAACGCGAACTCACCGTGCTGTTGGTGGTGGACGCCTCGTCGTCGGGGGAATTCGGCAGCCAAAAGGAGATGAAAGGCGAGGTCATGGCCACGTTGAGCGCCTTGCTCGCCTTCTCGGCCATCAAGAACAACGATCGCGTGGGCCTGCTCATCTTCACCTCCAAGGTGGAGAAATTCATCCCGCCGCAAAAGGGCCGGAAACACGTGCTGCGGGTAATCCGCGAATTGCTCTACCATAAGCCCGAGGAACGGGGCACCGATTTGGCCGTGGCCTTGGAGCATGTGAACCGCCTGCTGAAACGCCGCGCGGTGGTGTTCATCGTCTCCGATTTCGCCACGGGGGATTTCCAACAACCGATGCGCCTGTTGCAGCAACGGCACGACGCGATCGCCGTCACCGTGGTCGATCCGCGCGAGCGCGATTTGCCCGACGTGGGGTTCCTGGAATTGGAGGACGCCGAAACCGGCGAAGTGGTGCTGGTCGACACCGGCAGCGCTGAGTTCCGCGACACCTTCCGCGACGAGGTGCGCAAGGACGGCATCCACCTGCGGCGTCTTTTCCGCCGCATGAACACCGACTTCATTGAAGTATTGATCCAACCCGACTATGACGACACCATCCAGCCGCTCATCGACTATTTCCGGAAAAGGGCGAGGAACCGTGCGTAACCTTCTTCTTCTCCCCTTTCTGCTGCTGGCTTGTCGCGACGACGATTCCTCCGGCGGTTTCACCCGCGAGCAATACCGCGCCGGGGCCACGGCGTTGTTCCAACAACAGCTTTACCAGGAATCCATCGACCTATACCGCGCCTATCTGGCCTCTCCGACCATCCCGCCCGAGGACGTTTCCAAGGTGCTGTACCAGATCGGCGTCATCTACCAGGACAATCTCAAGCAGCCGCAAAGCGCCTTGGCGCAATACACCTTGGTGAAAACGCTGTTCCCCGATCAGGCCTTCGCCCCGGATCTGGGCAAACGAATGGTGGCTTGCCTGGAGGCTTCGGGGCGCAGTTCCGAAGCGGGGCAGGCCTTGTCGTCGCTTACCAAACTGCCCGGCGATTCGTCGAGATCGGAAGGGGACGGAACCGTTTTGGCGGAAGTGGAAGGCCGCAAAATCACGGCCGGCGAAGTCGCAGCCGCCATGGGCGGAAAACTGCCCGGAGCCCCGGTGGAGCAGGCCCAAGCCGTGCGCCAATACGTGGGGCAAATCCTGCTGGCGCAATCGGCGCGGCGGCGGGGATTGGCGGAACAAAGCGACGTGAAGCGGGTACTCGACCTGATGGAAACGCAAATCCTGGCGCAGGCGGCGCTGCGCGAGGAGATCAAGGTTCCGGCTCCGCAGGCAAACGACTTGCGCTATTACTACGAGGCCAACAAGGCCCGCTACCAACACGGACCCGACAGCGGATCCGGTTTCGAAAAATTGGAACCTAAGGTGCGCGCCGATTGGGCGCGGGAAAAGCAAAGCGCGGCCGCGATGGAGTTCGTCGAGAAATTATTGCAGGCCTCCAAGGTGCGGTTTTACGGAAACGGCCCATGATCCCAGCCTTGCTGTTGCCCCTGTCGCTTTTCGCCGCCGCCCCCCAAGGCAACGTCGACGTGACGGCGCGCGTGGACCGCTCCGAGATCACCATCGGCGATCGGGTACAATACGAAATCGAAATCGCCTACCCCGCCTCGGGGCGGGTGGAATTGCCCTCGGTGCTCGGAAACCTGGGCGCTTTCGAGGTCAAGGACTACAAAGTCGAATCCGGAAAGGCGAAGGACGGGCGATTGGTTTCCACCCATGTCTTTTTCCTCTCCACCTTCACCGTGGGGGCCTATACTTTGCCGCCCCAGGAAATCGATTATCGCGAAGGCCAGGACAGCATGGCTTTGGTGCTGTACACCCAGCCCACCGAGATCAAGGTCAAGCGCACCTCGCCCGAAACCGTGAAGGACATCGCCGATCTCGCGGACCTGGCCGAGCTCCCCGAACCGAAGCCTTGGGGATTGATCGGCTTGGGGATCGCCGCCCTGGCCGCTTTGGGATATTTCGCCTGGCGCCGATACGGCCCGAAAAAAACGGCGGCAACAGCTTCGCTTCCGCCTTTGCCTCCCTATGAAGAAGCGATCCAACGCCTGCGCGGACTGGACGTCAAGCAGCTTTTGCGTCAGAACCTGGCGCGGGAATTCGCCTTCGACCTGTCTGAAATCTTGCGGAATTATATCGGCCGCCGTTTCGATATCGACGCGTTGGAATCCACGAC
>JBGPFT010000307.1:0-3093 GCA_041483475.1 Fibrobacteria bacterium
CACATGCTGCGGGATGCGCCGCAGCCAACGGTTGTACTCGTCGGTGTACACGGGTGAAGGCGTGAGCAGCCGCACCACCGATCCCAGGGATCTGCGGGGTGACAGGAAGGAACGGGACGCCTCCTTGCGCCGGGCCGGAGTCCGGAAGCGATCGGAATAGTCCTTGCTCAAAATCTTTTCGACTTGATCGAAGTCGCGCTTGAGATCCTGGATGTACACGTTCTTGTACAGGATGCCGTCGGACACCGATTTGGAGATTTCGCTTTTGCCCCCGCCCGACACGGTGCAAGGCTTGTGGCAAAGCGTGCCCTCGGCCACCGTGCCCACCAGGCGCCAGGTGTCGGCTCCCGGATGCTTTTCCATCCGCACCTTGTATCCGCTGGGATAGAGGTAGATGTGGTCGGGCAAAAGCCGCAGGGACGCGTCGCTTTCCACGTTCTTCCAGGAAATGCGCTGTTCCTGCAAATCGATTTCGGCGTCCTCCGGCAGGTACACGAGGCGGGGGAATTTCCGGTCGACGGCATATCCCTCCGGACGCAAGTCGAGGGTGGCCTGCAACCGGCGCGCCATCGTCTTGAAGCCGAATCCGTGCAGGCGGATGAATTGGGCCGCGCCTTGGACCGTGTCCCCCAGGTTGTAACTGGGGAAGACGAGGGCGCCGCCGGAATGCTCCTCCTCGCAACGCCCGATGAGGTTGGCGGCGAAGCTGATTTGGGTCTTCACTTCCTTCTTGCAATACCCGAAATAATTGTCGGCCAGCAAGGTGACGATGGTTCCTCCGGCGTCGCGGAAGGTGGCCTTGAACGCCTGGCCTTCGTTGTAGAGTTCCTGCGCGCTTTTCCAGCACATGCCGTCGCGCCTTTGCCGGGACGTGGCGTCGCGGAAGCGGGGCAGGCCCAGCTCTTTCTTGCTGAGCCGGGTCAAATGCGGGGCGAGCAGCACCATTCCCGAAACGCCGCAGAAATGCTCGACGTCCAGGCCGGGATCGTTTTCCGGCAGGTACGGATCGCCGGCGTTGCCGAAAATAGATTCCACGAAATCGAGGTTGCTGATCAGGCTGCCGGGAGCGAAGAAGCGGATCTCCATATCCCGGTAGGGGGAAAGCCCCGGCACCTCGGGGGAAACGCGGGGCCGGAGAAATAGGGAAGTGAAAACTTTTACGCGGCGGGCGGCGGGCAAGGTGGAGGTGAACGGCAGGAGCAACAGCTCCTCCGGCGGTTGCGCGGCATGTTGGAAGAGTCGGGCGAACGTTGCCAGGGGCACGGCCTTCTTGTCCGCCGGGATGGGAAGACCTCCTTCCGCGACATGGAAGGTGCCCACCGTGGTGCGCCGGTCGGAGGCGGGATTGTGGAGCACGCCCTGGGCCACGCGATAGCTTTCCACATGCGGGGATTTGAATTCGTCCCGGTCCGGGGGAAGCGACAAGGCCCGGGCCAATCCGTGGAAATCCATGTGCAAGGTGCGGTGGGGAAGGGCCAAGCCGACGAAATTCCGGTCCAGGCAGGCTTGCAAGCGTTGATCCGTGGGGCAAAGCGGATCCGGGACGCTGCGGAACTTGGCCTGGATTTTCCGGATCAAATCCGCCGACAAGGAGGTGAACAGCGTCGGCTCGTCCTCGGGATAGGGTTTGAATCCCGTGGCCATGAGCTTGAGCTGGATGATGGGCAGTATGTCCTGGTATTCCGGCAGGACGGACTTGCCGTTCTCGAAACCGAGTTGGGTCTTGAGATCCACGAGGGAAATTTAGCCTCACCCGGTGAAGTTCTAAACCAGCTTAGGCTGTGCTTCGGCGGCCTTGCCGGACAAACGCTCGACCCGTCGGACCGCGTGCTTGGTGACGATGTTGCCGTTGGTTCCACGGCCCCGGATTTCGAGATCCTCGAAATTCAGCGGAACCTCGGTGCGGATGCGCGGCTGGGGCAGAAGATGGATCATCACCTGATCCTGTTTTCCCGCGGATTGCACTTCCAGGTAATGCACCTTGCTCATCGCTGAACCCTTGGTGAGATCGTATTGCTTGTCGCGGGTGATGCCCCCGATTTGAAAGCGCTTGGCCAAGGTGGGCCCGCCGCGACCGTCGCGGTACAGCATGTTGTATACGGTTTTGTCGTCATCGCGGCTGAATTTGGTGATGCGCGTTACCTTGTTGCCCACGAAAGCCCGGTCGGTAACCTTGGTGACGCAAAAGGTGCCGTCCTCTTTGAAGGCGATGATCTCGTCGAGGGTGGAGAATTCTCCCACCAGTTCGCCGTCCCTTATCGAGGTGCCTGCGAAGCCGTTTTCGCGGTCCACGTACACCTTGAGATTGGAGAGGATCACCTCGGAGGCGTCGATGTCCTGGAAGCGTTTGATTTTGGTTTTGCGCCCGCGATCCTTGCCGTATTTGGCCAGCAGGTTCTCGTAATAGGCGATTACGTACTTGGTCAGGTGCTTGAGATGCTTGACGGTTTCCTCGATGCGCCCTTGCAACGCGATCATCTCCTCGTCGGCGCGTTTGGCGTCGTACTTGGAAATGCGGCGGATGGGGATTTCCACCAGGCGCTTGATGTCGTCCCCGGTGACGTCGCGCAGGAATTTGCTTCGGAAGGGGCGCAGGCCCTTGTCCACGATGGACAAAATGGCCTCCCAGCTTTCGGCCACCTCGATTTTCCGGTAGATGCGTTCCTCGATGAACACCTGCTCCAGCGACTTGAAATGCCATTTCTCCTCGAGATCCTTTTTCTGGATCTCCAATTCGGAGCGGAGCAATTTCACCGTATGCTGCACCGACAGCTCCAACAGCTCCGAGACGCCCATGAACACGGGCTTGTTTTCCAGGATGATGCAGCAATTGGCGGCGATGGACGTTTCGCAGTCGGTGAAGGCGTAAAGCGCGTCCACGGCTTTGTCGGGGTCGGATCCCACGGGGAGATGCACGGTGATTTCCACGTCCTTCGAGGTTTTGTCCTCGATGTTCTTGACCTTGATCTTGCCCTTTTCGTTGGCGGTGACGATGGATTCGATCAATTGGGCGGTGGTGACGCCGTAGGGAACCTCGACGATGGACAAGGTGCGGTTGTCCACGGCGATGATTTTGGCGCGCACCTTCAGGCG
>JBGPFT010000308.1:0-3081 GCA_041483475.1 Fibrobacteria bacterium
CGCCGAGAATGCCAGCGCCGCCAAGACAGCGAGGTGAGTGGGTGTTTTTCCGTGCTTGAATGCTTCGATCGGGTTCATCGCTTCCTCCTTTTTGTTGATGCGATGACCGTAAACTAAGGCGGGGATTTCGTCGACGGCGTGATGGGAGTCACTTCCCTCGACAAGCGAAGCTTCGCTGGTCGAGCTAGATTAAACCCATGCACGTTGTTTTCCTCGGCACCGGCACCTCCCATGGCATCCCGACCATCGGCTGTCCATGTCGCGTTTGCAATTCAACCGATCCTCGCAACAAGCGCAATCGTTTGGGAATTTGGCTGCATGACGACCGGCACTCCGTCCTCCTCGATGTGTCCGGGGATTTCCGGCAAGGAGCGCTCCGGCATGGTCTCAAACGACTCGACGCGGTTTTGCTCACCCATGCCCATGCCGACCATATCGCCGGCCTCGACGATTTGCGGATTTTCTCCCAGGTCACCGGCAAAGCCGTTCCGATATACGCGACTCCCAAAACGCAGAACGAAGTGCGGGAGAGATTTTCCTACGCCTTCGCCCCGCCGAAAAATTACGGCGGCGGCATTCCCCAATACGATTTACGGGATGCGAAAAGCCCCTTTGAGATCAAGGGCTGGACGGTGACGCCCTTGCCGGTTCTGCATGGTCCGGAGCCCATCCTCGGCTACCGGGTCGGAAATTTCGCCTTGATCACCGACGTGACCGTCATTCCTGAAACGACCCTGGATCATCTCCGTAATCTCGAAGTGCTGGTCCTCGACTGCTTGCGTGAACAAGAGCATTCGACCCATTTGTCATTACCCGGAGCCTTGGAATATGCGCAACGCATCGGGGCACGCCGCACCTATTTCATCCATATGGGCCACGACCTGGAGCATGCGGAGACGGAGGCCAAGCTGCCGCCGGAAATTAGGCTAAGTTATGACGGGTTGACAGTGGACATAGCGGAATGAAAATACTGGCAAGCATTCCCGTATTTTTGATTTTACAGGGTTGCTCCTTGTTCGGGGACGATGAAAAGAACTCCGTTGAAGCGAATTGGGTGCAAACCAACGGGCCTTCCGGGGGTTCCATATATTCCTTGACGGTAAGCGGTGCGTACATCTTCGCTGGAACCGGGAGCGGCGTATTCCGCTCCGGTGATGACGGCAACTCTTGGGTCAAAGTCGGTAATGGGTTGACGAACACCGAGGTCGCTTCCCTCCTGGCCAACGGCGGCGCCCTTTTTGCGGGTACGGCCTGGGACGGCGTGTTCCGCTCCACCGACAACGGCAATTCCTGGACCCAAGTCAACACCGGGCTGACGGGCGCTCTGGTTCAAACTCTGGCCGTAAGCGGAACCGCCCTTTTCGCGGGCACCGTTTTAAGCGGCGTATTCCGTTCCAATAACAACGGCGATTCCTGGGCGCAGGCGAACAATGGGTTGACGGAAACCGATGTCCGCGCTCTCGCCGTCAACGGCGCCGCCGTGTTCGCGGGAACCGGCGGCGGAGGCGTATTTCGTTCCACCGATAACGGAAATTCCTGGACGCCGTCAAATAATGGATTGACGGCCACCTATGTCTATTCCTTGGCCGTGGGCGGCAACGCCGTCTTTGCCGGAACCGGCAACGGCGTGTTCCGTTCCGACGACAATGGGGACTCCTGGACGCCGATCAACAATGGTTTGAACGGTTCGGTTAATTCGCTTGCCGTGAGCGGCGCCTTCCTTTTTGCCGGAACGGGTTTTGGAGTATATCGTTCGAGCGACGGCGGCAATTCCTGGGTCCTGGCCGACAGCAGCCTGATGAATACCGATGTTTCATCCCTTACCGCAAAGGGCGCCTATTTATTTGCCGGAACCGATGGTGGAGTTTCCCGCTCCAACGACAATGGGGATTCCTGGACCCAAACAAACAGGGGGTTGACGAGCGCTACTGTTCTCTGCCTTGCCGTGAGCGGGAGCATCGCTTTTGCAGGAACCGGCAACGGCGTATTCAGCACCAGCGATAGCGGCAATTCCTGGATCGCCGTCAATAACGGATTGTCCTATCCGGTAATCAATTTCCTTGCCGTGGACGGCGGCGTCCTCTTTGCCGGCACCGAAGGGGGCGGTGTTTTCCGTTCTAATGACAACGGGGGCTCTTGGACTCCAGCCAGCAACGGATTAACCGATTCCTCAGTTTACTCCATTGATACCGGCGGTGCTTACCTCTTTGCCGGAACCTGGGGCGGGGTATTCCGTTCCAACGACAGCGGGAACTCGTGGACTCCGGCCAACGTTGGATTGACGGATGCCCGGATTTACTCCCTTGCCAGGATCGGGACTATTCTTTTCGCCGGAACTTTCGGCGGCGGCGTATTCCGCTCCGGCGACGAGGGCGGAACCTGGACGCCGATCAACAACGGCTTGACGAACACCACGATCACTTTTCTTTCCGCGAGCGGCTCCACCTTATTTACCGAAGGGCTGGACGGCAGGGTTTCCCTTTCCAGCAACAACGGGGATTCCTGGGCCCAGGCAAGCATCGGTCCGGCGAATAATTTCGTTCATTCCCTCGCTGCGGGCGGCACGGCGCTTTTCGCCGGATCTTCGCCGGAAGGCGTATTCCGCTCCGCGAACAATGGGGCGTCTTGGACGCCATGCAACAACGGGCTGGCGAATACCGACGTTCGGTCTCTGGCCGTGATTGGCAATACGCTCTTCGCAGGGACCAGGCTCGGCGGTGTCTGGAAACTGCCGTTATAAATTCAACCGGTACTCCCTGAACGTCGGATGCTTCTGATCCCGATCCGACAGCACTGGTTTAATCCCGTTCAAAGGCCAGGGCACGGAAAGATCCGGATCGTTCCACATGATGCCGGCCTCGGTGGCGCCGTCGTACACGGATGACATCTTGTATTGCACGTCGGCCCATTCCGTAAGCGCCACGAAGCCGTGGGCGAAACCGATGGGGATGTACAGCATGGCCATTTCCTCCGGTCCCAATTCGAGCCCGAAATGCTTTCCCAAAGTGGGGCTGCCGGGGCGAATGTCCACGGCGACGTCCCAAACTTTTCCCAAGGTACAGCGCACCATCTTGACCTGAC
>JBGPFT010000309.1:0-3079 GCA_041483475.1 Fibrobacteria bacterium
CACCATCTCGTCGCCTCGCAGCGGGGAAAAACACAATCCCGTCGAAGCGCCGTTGAAAAATTGCAGGTTCAACATGGGAACCTTTTGCTTTTCCGCTTGGGCATCCATCCAGGCATCGGGCGGCAACCCGGCCAAGGTGTAGCGGGGATGGGAATTCCGATTCTTATATCCGAAGCCCGCCGGGTTCGGCCATTCTTTCCAGCGCTCGAAGCGTCCCAAAACCAGATTTTGCGGCGTCAGAAGTTTTTGCGGGTCCTCCAAATTCGGCAGGAGCAAATCCTGCACGGCCTTGGGATTATTCTTGACGACGAACCCCCTACCCACCGGATTCTTGGGATAGGCATACATCAGACTTTCATCGGATTTTTCGTCCTTGCCCCCGTAGGCGCGGCCGTAATCCAACGGCATTTCCGCAAACGCCTCCGGCTCGGAAAAAGCCAATCCCGATCCGGTGACATAAGCCTTGCGATCCCCGAACACCCGTAGGACTTTTTTCCCCGCCCCCACCTGGATGCCGACATCGAGGTAATACGCCTTTTTCCCCGCCGGGGCATACGCCTTGCCGATGAGAATCACATCGGTCATGGGTTTGTAGGCGACCAAGTCGGATTCCAACCGCACCGAATCCGTTTCCGGTTTCCCTCCGCCCCAGTATTCGTCGGCCTCGATGAAGGGGACTTGCTCTTCCTCATCCGGCAGGGCCGCTTTCCCGTTGGCGAACCGGTACGTACGCTTGCCCAACACCGAAAGTATCGGGCTTCCATCGGGTGCCTGTCCCGGAACGACGTGCGCCTGCCAATCCATACTCGCCATCGGCCTAGTTAATCATCACAATGGCGCCCTTGACCTGGGTCATGGCGCTGCCCTCGAGGTTGGCCATGGTGCCGGAAACCTTGGTTTGCACCCCGCCCTTGAGATCCAAATTCACCTGCGCCTCGACCTTGACGTTCAGTCCCTTGACATTGGCCGCCACGCTGCCTTCCAGATTCACGTTTTGCTTGGCCTTGGCGCTGACGTTCATCCCGTCCAAGGCCACATCCTTCATGGCCTTGATGTTCACGGCCCCCTGCTTAGCCTCCAGGTTGATCTCCTTGGCCTGCACGTTGAGCGAACCCTTGGCGCTGAACTCCATGTCCCCTTCGGTGGTGATCGACACTTTACTCCCGCCGATGTCGATTTGAATGGAATGCTTCCCGTCGCCGTCCTGTATGGCGATGAGTTTCTTGTCGTCGTCGATCTTCAGGGTATGGCCTTTATGCGTTTGCAACACGATGGATTTCTGATCGTCGTGCAAGGTGATCTGATGCCCGTATTTGGTTTGCAGGGTCAGCAAATGTCCCTCGGAATCAAGCTTTACCAGATGGCCGCCTTCGGGCGTGCTGAAGCGGATATTTTTGTTTTTGTCGTCGAGCACGGCTTCGTTCTTGCCCGTGGTTTCCAGGCGGATCTCCTGATGGTCCTTGTCGTCGTTCAGCGCCAGCTTGTGCTTGCCGGCGGTGACGAGATCCACCACGGTCTTGTCTTTGAAATCGTCCATGCGGAATACATGACCCGAAGCCGTCTTGATCACGCTTTCGCTTTTATTGCGGCTGGTCACCGGCGAGGCGTTCGCCGGATTGGGGATGGCCCCCAAGGCGATGGGGCGATCCACGTCGCCGTTCAGGAAGGCCAGCACCAGATCATTGCCGTTGTGCAAGGGAAAATGGGTGCCGTAGCCGGGGCCCGCATAGGGTTGGTTCAAACGGATGGGGAGGCTGGCCTGTCCCTTGCCGGCATCGGAAAGATCGAAGGGAAGCTTGGCGTGATAGCGGCCTTCCTCGTCGAGATGGGCGTAATCGCCTTCCGGGCCGTCCACCCGGGCCAGCAACACTCCCGGCACCTTGGCCCGGCGGGAAACGCGCGCCGGTCGAAACACGGTGGCCGCGGGGATGCAGGAAAATTCGCAAACATAATTCATCGCCTGCGTATCGGCCTTGAAACCCTCGCGCTGATCGCCTTTATGCGCCACGGTGACCACGGTGTATTTACCCGCGAAGGGCGAATGTTCCCCGTCCTCAAGTTCGAAACGGTAACCCGGTCGCAAGGCGCGCGCTACGCCTCGGCCGATCAGCAAGGTCCGGAGCGCCTGCTGCCCATCCGAAGCCGCCCCGGCCCAACGCGCGGCCGCGCCGGGATCGGGCGCATTGGGAGCGAATTCATATTGCTCGCCGCGGCCCTGGGCGCCCTCCGAAACCGCGAGGATGGATGTGCGCGGGGTGCGTTCGTTATAGTCCTTCACGCGCGCCGATTTCGTGACCAGCCGCTGTTCACGGCGCATGGCGATGATGTGATCCTCGGCCATGTGGTTGAGGCCCGCCTCGGGTTCATAGACCAAGGTCGGAGTATGCGGCACGGGACGCACGGCGACCGCGTGATCGGCAAAGACCACGGTTTCCTTGTCGCCCTCGTGGTCAAAGAAGTAATAGATGCCCTCCTCCTCCATCAGCCGCGACACGAAATTGAGATCGCTTTCGTTGTACTGCACGGTGTATTCGCGTTCGCGCAAAGCCTGGCGCAATTCAAAGCGCAGATCGTCCCCCGACAGGCCGTGGCCTTCCAAGACGGCTTTCACGATTTCATCGGCCTTTCGTTTCTGGAAGATGCGGCCCTGTCCCGAGAATTCCAACAACCGGAGGCGCGGCTCCAATATCAAGGTGTACGGGTAGCTTTCATGGCCGAATTCCTTGCTTTGATCCGGAAGCATGGTGAAGGCGCTGATCAGTCCGTGGTGGGAAACCGAAAAATCCTCGCCCGACACCGTCAAAGTTGCGGTTTTGCCGACCAGATCGTCGTATCCGAGTTCGCCGTTCTCGCTGGCGGCATGGATTTCCGCGCGATAACAACGGCTCAATCCCTCTTCCAGGGAAAATTCCAGCGTCTGGAAACGATCGTCAGGCTGTCCCTGAACTTCCAACGAGAATTTCAAGGTTGCCATGGGCTTACCTGCCTTGCCAAATGGTGGAATCGGTCAATCGCCCCAACGCGGCAAAGATATCAAGGTTCTCCCGGCGAAGGTTGTGCGCGGGATCACCGGCGCGAC
>JBGPFT010000310.1:0-3073 GCA_041483475.1 Fibrobacteria bacterium
CCGTCCCCACTATTTAAGGCTTTGGATGAAGGCGATGAGTGCGTCCACTTCTTTGTCGGAAAGGATGCCTTTAAAGGGAGGCATCACGGGTGGAAATCCTTCCACCACCTCCCCTTGGGGATTCATCATCGAATTCCGGACGTAGTTTTCGTCGGCGGTGACCGATAGGCCGGAGGTCAGCTTCCGGCTGGTGCCCCACATGCCTTTCCAGGACGGTCCCACCAGCTTGGAGCCGTCGAGGGTATGGCAGGAGGAACATCCCCTCTTGGTATAGAGCAACTTGCCGAATTCCACGGGAGCCAAGCCCTTTCCCGGGTCGGAAGCGCCTTTGAGCCAATTTTCATAGTCCCCGAATTCCAACACCCGCACCGCGGTGAGCATATTGGAATGGTTGGTCCCGCAAAACTCGGCGCACCAGACGGGGAACGTGCCCGTGGTGGTGGCATGGAACCAGACGCGGGTGTACCGGTTGGGAATGACGTCGTTTTTGACGCGGAAGGCGGGAACGAAAAACGAATGGAGCACGTCCCGGGAAAACATGACCAATTCGACGGGGTGGTTCACGGGAACCACCAAAGTGTCGCTGCTGGCCCCCTCCGGGTATTCAAAGGCCCAACTCCATTTCTGGGCCCGCACCTTGATCTGCATGGCATTCGCCGGCGCGATATTCATGTCCAGAAAACCCTTGAAACCGTAAAAGAAAAAGACGATGACCATGATCAAGGGAATGAAGGTCCACCAGAACTCCAGGTGGGCATTGTGGGTGATTTGGGCCTGGGCCAGCTGATCGGGGCGTTTCCTCCAATACTTGTAAACGAAAACCCCCATGGCGATGACGATGGCCAGGAAGAAAAAGAGGGACAGCCACATCAAGACGTAAAAGAACGTATCGATGTGACCGGTGAAGGTCGAGGCCTTGGTGGGAAGCCAAAATGTGCTGCTGCTGTCCATCAAGCCATCGCCTTCTGCCTTTTGAGATCCCGGTACCACAACATGCCCAAAAACAGGCCGATGGCCGCGATGAAGAAATATCCGCCCGTGCGCATGGTGTTCCGAGCGAAAAGCACGTAACTCCGCCGATCCGGATCATAGCTGTAGCAAAACATCAGGATCTTATCCCCGATGGAAATACTTTTGCCTTCGGACGCCTCCAGCAAGGCGATTTTCAAATCCTTGGCCTTGAATTCGGTCCCGTACAGGTAGCGGGAAATCTTCCCTTGCGGCGACGCGACGAAAATGCCGGCCGCATGCGCGTACTGCCCGGTGGCCGAATCCAGGGCATAGTTGAAGCCCAAAGTACCGGCCAATGCCCGGATATTCGGTTCAGCACCGGTCCAAAAATGCCATCCTTTTTCCGTTCCGGGCCTGGCCAGGCCGCTCATATAGGTGAGCTTTTTGGCCGTGGCCAACTTCGAGGTCTCCTTGGGATCGATGCTGAGGGTGATGATCTCAAATTCTTTCCCGGGCGCCCAACGCATGCCCCTCAAGCCGTTCAGCATGCCGTTCATGACCTGGTTGCACAGCATGGGGCATTCATAGTATGCCAGATTGACGATTACCGGCTTGCCCTTGTCAAAAACCGATTGCAAGGTGACGGCGGCGCCGGTTTCATCCAGGTACGACAACTGCAAGGGGAGGCTGGCGCCCAGGTTTTCGACAATGCCCACATTCTTCAATTGGCTGGGCAGGGGCTCTTCCGCATGACCCACGGAAGCCAAGGATGCCGTCAGCATCACGGCTGCGGTTCCCCGGATGATTGCAGAAGTTGGACGCATATTCTCCTTCTACTTCTTCGCCTTTTGCTCTTCCAGCAAGAGCTCCATGGCCCGAGTCACAGGAATTTGGACTTGGCCCTTTTCCTTGTCCAGCCATTGATATCGCTCCAGGGCCTCCGCATCCTTCCCATGCTGCAATTGCAGGTTCCGGTCCTCGGAATAAACCTGCTTGGCCTGGAGTTCGGCGTCTTTCATGCCCAAGAACCAGTAATAAGCGACGATTTGGAAAATGACGAGAAAAGCCAGGGCCATACAGAGGTAAAACCAGATGCGCCGGGTGTTGGGTTCGGCCGTTTCGACGGCAGGTTCGCGGCCCACGCCTTCGTTCGTATGCCCGCTCATTCCGAAACCCCGTTGTCATAGGACAGGCATTGCCCGAGGCGAGGATCCTTGATCGGGATCAGGTTGCCCTGCCGCAGGTTGTGGAGAAAGAAGAAAATGAAGAATCCGCCCACCGCCAGCAAGGCCCCGATGTCGGACCACCCGAAACGCGCTCCTTCCGGATGGAAATTCGGCTGGATCATCCAGTAGATATCGACGAAGCACATGATCAACAACCAGGTCACCCCCACCGTCCGGGCCTTGGTGTTGCGCTTGACGTTGTGGGACATGAGGTAAAGGAATGGGACGGCGAAATGGCACCAAGGGAGCATGAGGCTGATGGCTTTCCACGACCCGACGGCCCGATGGTGGAAAAAGGCGGTTTCCTCGGGGATGTTCGCGTACCAGATCAGCATGAACTGGCTGAAGGCGACATAGGTCCAGAACACGTTGTGCCCGTACAGGAGCTTGCTCAGGTCGTGAAAATGCTCGACGTTGATCGACTTTTGCAAATGCCCCGTGGCCTGCAGGCAGGTGGCGGCGAGAATCAAAGTGCAATACATGGCCACCACGGAGCCGGCGAAGTAATAAACGCCGAATATGGTCGAGAACCAGTGGGCGTCCAGCGACATCATCCAGTCGAAGGCGAAAAAAGTTTGCGACAGGGCGTACACCGCGATCCCTCCCGCGGCCACTTTTCCCATCTTGACGGTCAGGGCGACGTCCCCGGTTTCGTCCTGCCGGCGGGAAGTGCGCAGGAAGAAATAGGAAAAGCCGATCCAGATGGCGAAGTAAACCATCCAGCGGATGTGAAAGAAGGGCAGGTTCAGATAGGCCGCCTTGATCTTCACCAGATGATCCGTCGCCCGCACGTCGGCATGGGTCCAGGAGAAAAGGTCATGCGTTCCCAAAAGCAGGGGGACGAGCAATACCAGCATCACCACGGAGTTGAACGCCAGGGTCTCGGCGATGCGGCG
>JBGPFT010000311.1:0-3056 GCA_041483475.1 Fibrobacteria bacterium
CAAAGGGGAATCGATCGACTCCGGAGCGCAAATTTTGAAGAACGGCGAATACGAGGTGCGGGCGATTTTCCTCGAACCTCTGGCGGTGACCCGCGAAAACCTGCTCACCACCGTGGTGGCGGATGGGTTTCATTCGAAAAAAGAAGTGACGGGGGAGTGAGGCTACTTTTCCCCCATGCCTCTCCTGTCCGCCCGCTCCCTCAACATGGAATTCCCCGGCGTCAAGGCACTGAGCGGGGTTGATTTCGATCTGGAAGCCGGTGAAATCCACGCCTTATGCGGCGAAAACGGAGCCGGAAAATCCACCTTGATCAAAATCCTCGGCGGCGTGATTCCCCATGGCCGTTACGGAGGCGCGGTGGAATTCGAGGGAAAAACCTGCCGCTTCGCCGATCCCGCCGGTGCGCTCGCCGCCGGCATCCGCATCATTTATCAGGAACTGGCGGTTTGCGAGGATCTCGCCGTGGCTGAAAACGTTTGCCTCGGGGAGGAGCCGACCCGGTTCGGGATCTTGGATCAAAGGCGCATGGAGCGGGAAACCGCGGAGCAATTGGAAAAGCTGGGACTTTCCGGCCTTGATCCATGGACCCGCGCCTCCGCTCTCCCCGTGGGGGTCAAGCAAATGGTCGAAATCGCCCGTGCCCTTAGACAACAGGGTAAAATTCTGATCCTCGACGAACCCACCTCGGCCCTGAGCGCCCGAGAAGCCGAGCGCCTTGAGGCCACTTTGTGCCGCCTGAGGGAGGACGGGGTGGCCCTGTTGTACATCTCCCATCGCCTCGACGAGGTGTTCCGCCTGGCGGATCGCGTGACCGTATTGCGCAATGGCGAAAGCATGGGCACCTTGTCGCGTACCGAATTCGATCCCGATCGCGTGGTGGCGATGATGGTGGGAAGGAAAACCGGGGAAATTTTTCCCCCGCGTACACCTTCGCCCGCCCCACGGGGGGGCGGGCTACGATTGTCGGTACGGGGCTTGACCGTGCCTTCTCCGGACAATCCGGACAAACCCGCTCTGGAAAATATTTCCTTCGACCTGCGGGCCGGGGAAATTCTCGGGTTGGTGGGACTCATGGGATCGGGTCGCACGGAATTGTGCGAAAGCCTATGCGGCCTTTTCCCCATGCGGGGACGGGGCGAAATGCTTTTGGACGGGGCCGTCTACGCCCCCGCCGACGGCAGCGAATCCCTGGCGCGCGGCGTGGCCTTGCTCAGCGAGGATCGCCGGGGGCATGGCATCATGTCGGGCAAGAACGTGCGCGAAAACATGACCTATGCCTCGCTCCGAGATTTCAGCCGCTTCGGATGGATTCGCCTCGCCGATGAAAAGCGTGCGGTGCGATAACAAATCGACGCCCTGGGCATCAAGACGCCCGATTCCGAATTCCCCATCGAC
Source organism: Fibrobacteria bacterium (assembly GCA_041483475.1). Taxonomy (GTDB): domain Bacteria; phylum Fibrobacterota; class Fibrobacteria; order UBA11236; family UBA11236; genus UBA11236. The sequence continues at coordinate 1,397 of JBGPFT010000311.1, forward strand.
AATCTTTCCGGCGGCAACCAACAGAAAGCATTGCTGGCCCGCTGCCTTTTGGTGAAGCCCAAGGTCCTGATCCTCGACGAACCCACGCGCGGTATCGACGTGGGGGCCAAGGCCGAGATTTACCGTCTGATCCAGAAATTGGCCTCGGCGGGCATGGGCATCGTGCTGGTTTCGTCCGAGAACGAGGAAGTGTTGCGGCTCAGCCATCGCGTGCTGATCCTGCGCAATGGCCGGGTGGTCGGCGAACGGGCCGGAGACGCGCTGGAACTCAATGAAGCCATGGCAATGGCATCGGGAGCGGCATGAAAAGAGCTTTGGTCCTTCTCATCACCATCCCCCTGATCTGGATTCTGTTCCATTTTCTGTCCGGCGGGGCCGTGTTGACGGCCGGGAACATGGTCAACCTGTTCAAATACCTGGCCGTGGTGGGCATGCTGTCCGTCGGCATGACCATGGTGATCGGCGCGGGATTCATCGATCTCTCCGTGGGATCCATGTTGGGTTTCCTGGGAGCGGTTAACGCTTGGCTGCTGCAATCAGGCCATCCCTTCGCCATGGCTTTCGCGATCACGGCAGTCCTAGCGCTGGCGATGGGCGGCTTGCACGGCGTCCTCGTGGCTTTCCTGCGCGTTCCCGCCTTCATCGCCACCTTGAGCGGTTTGCTGGCTTACATGGGTCTCAAGCAATACCTGGCCAATCCGGTGATCCCCATCCGAGACAAAACGCTTTTGACTTTGGGCCAGGGCTTCCTCCATGGCCCCGCAGCCTGGATTTTGATCGGCGCCGTGGTGTTGGTTTTCGCCGTTATGCAATGGCGCAGATCCCGTTTATCCATCGCAGCCTTGGCCGCCGGGCTTTTCGCCATGACCTGGGTGGCCGAACGCGACCGCGGAATTCCCGTTTGCGTGTTGGCCTTGGGGCTGGCGGCGACTGTTTGCCATATCCTGGTCACGCATACCCGACCCGGCCGCTATGCATTCGCCCTGGGCAGCAACCGTGAAGCCGCACGGTACGCCGGTATTCCCACGCGTGCCATCACCGTCGGTGTTTTCGCCTGGATGGGCCTCATGGCTTTGCTGGCAGGGCTTACGGCCACCAGCCAACTCATGGCGGGCGCCGCCGACATCGGGGATTACCAGGAGTTGTATGCCATTGCGGCCTGCGTACTCGGAGGTACCAGCCTGCGAGGCGGAACCGGAAACGTGTGGATGTCCTTGCTGGGCGCGGTGCTGATGGCTTCCATTCTCAATGGCATGGAGCAGATGGGGATTGCGTCTACCATGCAGAAGGTGATCTTGGGCCTGATTCTCACGGCCGCGGTGGCGGCGGATCAGGCGGTGGCGATGCGGGGGCGGTCGGATAGGATTTGAAATGCGATAAAAATTTCACCATGTCGTTAAGGTGCAATTAAATCATGTAGTTTCTGATATTCGCTCAGATATAAACTGTCGTAAATCATACAACTGTCATTCGAATATATCTCTATCGAATCCTTTCTTTCGATGATAAGATAATTTCTGCTGTCATATTGGCATTCAAGGATTATTCCGCAAGGAGGTCGCGGAACATTTCTTTTGTTTAACTCGAATATGCTTGAGTTTCCTAATACTGAATCGATGAATATATATTTTTCAAGTTGATAATTTACTTTTGAAAAAAC
>JBGPFT010000312.1:0-3028 GCA_041483475.1 Fibrobacteria bacterium
ATTCCGCGATTTCCTTCCAGGTGGCGCCGAATGGCGGCGGGAACTTTTTCCCAGAGGCCGTAACGCTTGATCAAAGCGATGGCACCGTCGACGCTGTCGGTATTGGGAACGGTGGGGCCGGATGCGATGGATCCCAGGTCGTTGCCGATCACGTCGGAAACGATCAGCGAGATCACGGCGGCGGGGGCGAAATGCGCACCCAGTTTGCCGCCCTTGGAAGCGGAAAGATGCTTGCGGATGCCGTTCACTTCGGCAATCCCGGCGCCGCTGGACAGCAGCATGCGGGTCATGGTTTGCTTGTCCTCCAAGTTGATGCCGGGCGCGGGACAAGGCATCAAGGCCGATGCGCCCCCGCTCAACAAGCAAATCACCAGATCGTCTTTCCCGATGTTGTGAACCGATTTGATCGCCAGGATTTCCGACATGGCCTTGAGGCCCCGATGGTCCGGCACCGGATGTCCGGCTTCGCGCACTTCGATTTTTTTTGGAGACGCCGAACGGGATTTGCAAATCACCAGACCCGCCGCTATGGATTCTGGGCCAACCAGATGTTCGAGAGCTTCGGCCATGACATCGGCGGCTTTCCCGCCTCCGATGACGAATAGCCTTCCCTGCGCCAAGGAAAAACGGTTCAAAGCCCTTCGCAGCAATTTTTCCGGCGCCAGGGCGGCCAAACCGGCCGCCGCAATATTCAACGCGGCGACGCGGGCCGGAGAAGAGGCAAGCTCGGCGTAATTGCGGAAAGGAGAAGATTTCATCGGAATCCGTTCAGGGCGCCGCTTCCAAATACGGAATGGTCATGGGCCCTTCCGGCAATACGGCTACGGGGGCATCCGCTCCGAGCTGAGTCGCGGCTTGCGCCAACCATGCCTCCATGTCCGCAACCGGATGCAAATGTGCGCGCTTCACTTCCTCCGGGTTCAATTCGCTGAACACCGAAACCTCGGCCTTCAGCAAAATCCTGGCGAGGATTTGCGCCTGCCATTGATCGAAGACGTGGAAACCGGGGGTCCTGATCGCTTCCAGCAATTCCCGAGGCGATTTATGGTCGAACAACAGCTTGGTGAAATTGCCGTGCGCGGGGAAGCCGTCATTGCAACGGGCCGCCGCCAAAATTTTTCCGCCCTCTGCGACGATTTGCGAAGCCGCCGACATTCCCTTCACCGACTGATACAAATTCTGATCCAGCGGATACCCGCCGTTGGTGGTGATCACCAGCGGAAAAGGCCGGGGACAGGGTGCCATGGCGGTTTCTTTAGCGAAGGCGCAGCCTTCTTCATGCGCCGACAAGGGATGACCGCAAAAGAAGCGGGTGATTTGTCGACGGTTGTTCAAGGTTACGTTGAGGCAGAAATGCAGCGGCAGCACGGCCCCGTTTTCCCGGATTTGGCTTTGCGTTGGATTTCCATCCAACAAGCCCCAGGTGCTGCGATCGTCGCCGATCACTTCGGCCCGATGATAATGCATAATGGCGCGGATGCCGGCCACGGCCGGGAAAACTCCCTTGTATCCCCCGGAGAATCCGGCCATGAAATGCGGTTCGATGAAACCCAGCACGATGCGTTTGTCAGCCCGCACATACTCCCGGTTCATCTTGACGATTTGTCCGTCCCGCGTTTTACCGGCTTCCTCCAAGGTGGAAGAGTCGTGGGCGTCGTGGTTGACGATGCGGTATTTGGCCACGACTTCCTTGCCCACCATTCCTTCCAATTCCTCGCGGGTATTGCCGCGATGCGATCCCGTGCCGTTGATGATGGTGAAATTCTCGGCGGGCACGTGAGAAAGCTCGGCGAACAACCAGGGCAGCAGCCGATCCGAGGGCAGTGCGCGGGTGATATCAGGGATCACCACGGCGACTTTGTCATGTGCTTCGATCAATTCTCGTAGCGGAGGGCAGCCGATGGGCTTGGCGGCGGCGGCGCGAAAGGAAGCGGCCTCATCGGGCAGGCCCGGCAGGAAATGGGGCTGCAGCACGGTGACGTTGCGGAAAGGGATTTCGACCTCGATTTCCCCGGGGCCGTATTGCAAAGCGACTTTCATGGGAGGAAATATGATTAACGAAGGTGTTGGGGCGGGAAAATTCGCGGTGGGGAAATACCGTTTACGTTCAAATTCTGCTCGCCTCGATACGTCCGCCGTTCAAAAATCCTTATCTAGGGCGGACACTCGGCGAGCGTTACTTCTCAAATACGAATCTTTTGGTCCGGCTGATGCCGTCGGCCTGCAGGCGGAGGAAATATAGGCCGCCGGATAACCCGGCGCCGTCGAAAGCGGCGTGATGAGTTCCCGGAGCCAGCATGGTGTTCACCAAAGTCGCGGCTTTCTTTCCCCTTGTGTCATACACGCTGAGATTAATCAATGTTCGATGCTTGACCCCGAATTCTATTCCCGCACCCAGACGGATCAGGTTCCCCAGGTTCTTACCAAATCCGAACTCCGCCGGGATTTCTCGGGAAGGACGAATTCCCAAGGGAATCAACTCCGACAGCGGCCGCCTCCAAACTCCGCCGCCCCAGGTCCCGGCAAATAGATTGGCGCCGCTTACGGCAAGGTCATTGACATTCATGCTTGTGCTTGCCAATCCGTTATTGACCCGGGTCCAGGAACTCCCGTTGTCGGAAGAACCGAACACACCGCCATCAGTCCCAGCAAAGAGACAGCCACCGCTTACGGCAAGGGTATTGAAATAGGTAATTGTCAATCCGTTATTGACCTGTGTCCAGGAGGCCCCATTGTCGGAAGAGCGGAACACGCCGCCCCAGGTCCCGGCAAAGAGATCGGTGCCGCTTACGGCAAGAGATTGGACACGGGTGTTTGTCAATCCGTTATTGACCTGTGTCCAGGAGGCCCCATTGTCGGAAGAGCGGAATACACCGTTACTAACGGTCCCGGCAAAGAGATTGGCTCCGCTCAGGGCAAGGGAATTGACAGTGTAGTTTGTCAATCCGTTATTGACCTGTGTCCAGGAGGTCCCACTGTCGGAAGAGCGGAACACGCCGCCCCAGGTCCCGGCAAAGAGATCGGTGCC
>JBGPFT010000313.1:0-2998 GCA_041483475.1 Fibrobacteria bacterium
ATTCGAGGCATTGACCCTCCAAAAATACGTCGCGCCCCCCGTCAATCCGCTCAGGGTGTTGAAAGTGGTCGCGAGGCCGGGGCGATTGATCGTCAGTGCCGGGGACGAAAAAGTGATGGCGTCGATCCAGGCGGCGTCGGAGCCGGCGTTCACCGTCGCGTTCTTGGAGTACTCCCAACGGAAAGCGTGGGAAGATCCGGTGGTGACCGCAAACCGGACTTCGGCCCAGGGTTGTTCCCCCGACCAAGACGCCTGCCGGGTTCCGTCTATGTAAAAGTGGAGAGAGTCGCCGCCGACTTCGCTGGACACTTTCCGGTAAAAGGAGATTTCTCCGGCCGGCACGGTTTTGATCACCTGCAAACCGGCGGTTTGATTGGAGGAAATGGTGTCGGATTTGACCGCGTATGCGCCCTCGAACCGGGAATCCCGGGTGACGATCCAGTTCGCGGCGAGCGGGCCGCTCCGAACCCAGGACTGGCCGGTGAAATTCCCCGTTTCGAATCCTTCGTCATAAGTGGCGAAGGGCGCCGGGGACGACACCTGCAGGTTATAGGATGAAGCGCCGCTTACGGCGGACCAACTCAAAGTCGGCGTGTCGGATTGATTGGACGCGGTGTCTCCCGGCGAAAGCAAAGTCGGGGCCGAAGGCGACGGATAGGGGACCAAAACCACGGTGATCGTATAGGTTTGCGTGGCGGAGGAGTCTTGGGGCTTGACCACGACGAGGATGTTGTTCAGGCCCGGGGAAAGGTTGACCGCAGTGAAACTTCCCGACGAAGCCGCGGCGCCGTTCACGGTCACCTGCGCGAATTTCTTGGCGGTGATCGGCCTTATTTGCACTTGCGCGCTGGTGTCCATCAAGGTATCGGAATAGGCGGCGGTTCCCGAAGCGAAAGCCGGGCTCAAGCTTCCCCGGGATATCTCCAGGGCCGAAAGCGAGGCGTTGGAACTTTGAAACGAAGCGCGCCAGGTCAACGCGCCGCTAATGCCGCAAGGGGAGGATTGGATGGTCACCGTTCCGGAGGCCGACGTGTCCGAGTCGAAAGTTCCGGAGATGGCGAAGCTGTTGCCCCCGCCGGTCAAGGTCGCGGAAAACCCATTGTTGGAGATGAGGATGTTTTTCGCAACTCCCATATCGGGGACGGTACAGACGGGAGAGAGCCCGGAAAAGTTCAGAAAAACGAAGCTGACGGAATCCCCGTTGGCCCGAATGAAGATGTCCCCGCCTTGATCAACCGTTCCGTACGTTCCGTACCAGGTGCCGTTGTATTGCTTGGCGACGACGCCTTTGCTGTCATTCCCGAGACAGCCGATCAGGAAAGCCGTCGCCACGATGGCGAGCTTTCGCGGGGTGAAACGCATTCTCATGGATTATCCCCAAAATACCGCGCAATTACCAAAAAGCGGGCCAATATCTAGAAAAGTGCGCAAACAGCCATAGGGCACAATTCGCAATAACCCGATTTTTCCGGGATATTTTGGGCGTTCAGAAGGATTCTTAAGCCACGGAGGGTTGTCGCCGAAACTTGGCCTTCAGCCGTTCCCAAGCGTAATACAGCGTAGGCACCACCACCAAGGTCAGCACGGTGTTGAAGAATAGGCCCCAGAAAATGGCCCAGGCCATGGGGGTCCACCAAAGCGAACTTTCGGATTTGCTGATGAACTCCAGGTGGAAGAAGTCAAAACCCTTGCCCGTGGCCATGGGCACCAGTCCTATCATGGCCGTGATGGCGGTAAGCATCACCGGCCGCAAACGTGTGGCCCCGCCTTCGATCACGGCCTCGCGCAGCGGCAGACCTTTTTTCCGCAAACGGTTGGTGAAGTCGATGAGCACGATGCCGTTCTTGGCCACCACGCCGGCCAAGGCGATGATGCCGATGCCGGTCATGAGGATTGAGAAAGTCACCCGCATGAACAAAAGGCCCCAGAACACCCCGCCCAACGACAATAGAATGCTGATGAAGACGAGGAAAGGTTGGGCGATGGAATTGAATTGTGCCACCATGATGAGCACCACCAAAGACACCGCGACGAAGAAGGTGCGAATGAGGAAGGCCTTCGATTCCTCCTGTTCGCGATTGCTGCTGCCGGTTTCCAAGGTGTAGCCGGGAGGCAGGGTCATGTCCTTCACCGCCGCCAACGCCGCGGCTTTGGGTTTGCTTTCGTCCTTGGTTCCGGGTGTGAGTTCGGCCCATACCTGGATGGTGCGTTTGCCGTCGAGGCGGCGGATGCTGGCCAGGCTGGCCTTTTGCGTCACCCGCGCCACCGAAGTCAGCGGGATCTGTGTTTCCTCATGCGAGACGACGATTTGATCCATGCTGGAGAAAGCCTCGCGCGTGTTGGGGTCGAGGCGCACCATCACGTCGTCCTCGTCCTTGCCCACGCGGAACTTGCCCGCTTCATAGCCGTGGATGGCGCCGCGCACGGCCATGGCCACGTCGCCGGAATTCACGCCCAACCGCTGGGCCTGCTCGCGATCCACTTCGACGGCCAGCTCCGGCCGCACGGGATCGTAATCCCAGTTGATGTTGACGAGTCCCGGCACCTTGGCCAGCCGCGCCTTGACGCCTTCGGCGATTTCAGCCAGGCGGTCGAAGCGCTCGCCCGAGATCTCGAAGGACACCGGGTATCCCTGCGGCGGCCCGTCCTGCTGCTTCTTCACCGCCACCTTCCACCCGGGCAGAACCTTGGGCACGTTGTCCTGCATCCATTGCATGGACTTCCACGAGTCCACCTTGCGGTGATCGTAGTCGACGAAGCTGATGTCCACATAGGCGTAATGCGATTCGGGGCGGCGATCGCCCGCGCCCATGTCCACTTTGTTGAAACCCACCACGGCGGAGAAGTTCTCGACGTCGGACACGCTCTTGGGCATTTCGAACAGTTTCCGCTCGATGGTTTTCAGCGCCGAATCGGTGGAGGCGATGTCGATGCCCAGCGGCCCCGTGACCTCCACGGCCACTACCTGGGGCTCGATGTTGGGGAAGAACACCACGCC
>JBGPFT010000314.1:0-2974 GCA_041483475.1 Fibrobacteria bacterium
CGAGCTCCTGGGGCTGTTCCGGGAGCTGGAGTACTGGCGCAAGGCGGCGGATGCCTCCGATTCCGAATTGCAACGGATGGCCGGGGATGAAGCCCGGCGCCTCGAGGCCCTCGTTCCGGAGCGCGAACAGGAACTGAAACTTCTGCTCGTCCCCAAGGACCTGGCCGATGAACGCGGAGCCATACTCGAAATCCGCGCCGGCACGGGCGGCGACGAAGCCAGCTTGTTCGCCGGCGACCTGTACCGCATGTACCAGCATTACGCGGAAAACCGCGGCTGGCGTATGCACATGGTAAACTGCAGCGAAGGCACGGTGGGCGGTTTCAAGGAAGTGGTGGCCGAGGTCGAGGGTGAAGGCGCTTACGGGATTCTCAAATATGAAAGCGGCGTGCATCGCGTGCAACGCGTGCCGACCACCGAGGCGCAGGGACGGGTGCATACCTCGGCAGCCACCGTAGTAGTGATGGCGGTGGCCGACGAAATGGACGATATCCAGATCCGAGATGAGGAATTGCGTGTGGACACCTTTCGTTCCGGCGGCTCAGGAGGCCAGCATGTGAATAAAACCGATTCGGCCGTGCGCATCACCCATCTGCCCACGGGCATCGTGGTGGCCTGCCAGGACGAGCGTTCGCAACACAAGAACCGCGCCAAGGCCATGAACGTGCTCCGCTCCAAACTGCTCGACGCGCGCCTGGCCGAAACGGAGGCCAAGGAAGCGGAAGCCCGCAAGGCCCAAGTAGGTACCGGCGATCGCTCGGCCAAGATCCGCACCTATAATTTTTCCCAGGGACGCGTCACCGACCACCGCATCGGCCTTACCTTGTACAAGCTCGATGCGGTGATGAACGGCGACCTCAAGGAATTGATCGACGCCCTGGCCGCCCAAGCTGGGGCTGAAAAGCTGCGGGCCCTGGAACGGGCTTGATTTCCCCGTCCCTCCGGCATGCCTCAACCCCAACTGCTTGAAGTCCTGAACAAAGCCGCGGGCTATCTCCAGGATCGCGGCGTTCCCCAGGCCCGGCTGGACGCTGAAATTCTTTTTTCCCGGGCGTTGAAAGTCAAGCGGCTGGACCTTTATCTTCGCTTCGATCAACCCGTTTCGAGCGGGGAACTCGATGGGTATCGGGAATGGATTCGCCGGCGCGGAAACCGGGAACCGCTGCAACATATCCTGGGTGAGACGGAATTCCGGGAGCTGACGCTCAAAACGGACCGGCGCGCCTTGATCTCCAGGCCGGAAACCGAAATCCTCGTCGACGTGCTCAAGCGGCATTTGCCCGCAACGGATCGACCGCGAGTCCTAGACGTCGGCACCGGCTCCGGCGCCATCGCCCTTTCCGTTCTCAAGGAATTGCCGCATTGCCAAGTCACCGCGAGCGACATCTCCCCGGATTGCTTGGAAATGACCCGTGAAAACGCAGCGCGAAACGGGATCCCCGCGCCGGAATTGTTCTTGGGGAGCCTTTTCGACCCATTTCCAGCCGATCGACGCTGGGACGCCATCGTGTCCAATCCTCCTTATGTGGCAAACGGAACGATTGAATCCCTGCAACCCGAAGTCCGGGATTTCGATCCTCGTATCGCCCTGGCTGGGGGAGAAAAGGGCTGGGAAACCCCGCTGGATCTGCTCACCAATGCTTTCCATCGTGTCGAATCGGGTGGGATTTTCTTAATGGAAATCCACCCACCTCAATTCGAATTGTTGAGAGAAAAAGCCCTTTCCCTGGGCTGGATTCGGGCGGAAGGCCATGCGGATTATCAGCAAAAAAACCGATTTGTCCTATTAATTCGCTGAATTTTTGGGTCTTGAATTATGTTGACATTTTATCAACGTATGTCGATAGATGGCCTTTTCAATGCCTTATCCACCAACCTGTTGAAAACCGATTGCTTTACTGCAATACCGGAACCAAGGCCGGCAGATTTCCGGCGTCCTTGGTCACGTAAAGACCGTTCCCGATCTTCCTTCCGGATACCCGTTTTCCCCGAAGATCGCGCAAATCCAGGCCGGAAAGGCCGCGGTCGAAAACGGGAGCCAGGGTTTTTCCAGACTTCCTTTCCGGCTGCCACACCGGAACCGGCTGGAGATCGGGACCGCCAAGCTGGTAGATGATGCCGCCCCGGGCCACGGCAAACAGGTTGCCCGCCAAATCGATACCAAAGGAAGTGAGGCCACCTACTATGCCTTCCTGGACGTATTCCTGCGTGGTGACGCCGTCGGTACGGAACGCCCAGACGCGACCGGTGCCGTTGTCGCCCGCAAAGTAAATCCCGTAAAAGGCGGAAGCCGGATTGCCGCGATAGACATGGCCGCCGATGATACAATTGCCGGTAAGCGGGGCCGGGTCCGTATGCGCGTAGTAGATGAAGGGCTGCTGGAAACCCGTCATGTTGCAGCCGGTGGCGGGATTGTAGCAATGACCCCCTTCTTCCACGCGCCAGCCGAGATTGCTGCCCTTGGGAACAAGGACCGCCGACTCCCAAACATTCTGTCCCACATGCCCCAGCCACAAAATTGCGGTGACGGGGTCAATGCTCCACTTCCAGGGATTGCGTTCTCCCAAGGAGAAAATTTCCTGGGCATAGGCGGCATTGCCGACAAAGGGATTGTCGACGGGAATTCCATATTTCTTTCCATTGGCCGGACGGTCCACGTCGACGCGCAGGAATTTTCCCAGCAAATCATTGGTTGTTTGGGCGTGGTTCTGGGGATCCCCGCCGCTGCCGCCGTCTCCCATGCCGATGTAGAGGTACCCGTCGGTGGGCCCGAAGGCCATGGTTCCGCCATTGTGATTGGTATAGGGTTGGGCGATGGAGAAGAGGGTGTCGGGCGCGATGGCGGGGTCGTCCAGGATCAGTGACGCATCCGTGTGTCGTCCCACCACCAAGGTCCGGGTGGCGGTGGGGTTGTAGTTGATGTAGTACTTGTGGTTGGTGGGGAAACCGGGATGGAAGGCGATGCCCAGCAAAC
>JBGPFT010000315.1:0-2965 GCA_041483475.1 Fibrobacteria bacterium
GGGGTCGGGGGGTGAGGTTAGTTCTGTAAATGCACTTCCATCGGCGCTTCCTGGTTGAAGTCTCGCTCGCTGCCTTTCCAAGCTTCCATGTTTTCCAGGGTATAGTCGACTTCCTTGAGCTGCGAGGGCTTCACACCCTTGCCCACCAGGAAATCCACCACCGCCTTGGAGCGATCTTTCAACAGTTTCAGGTAATCGTCCTTCTTGCGGCCTTTATACCAAGTGAAAAGACGGATTTCCACGATGGAATCGGGGTACTCGACCAACTGCTTGGCGAACTGCTCCAACGCCGACTCCGCCTCAACGGTCATCTCCGTCGTGGAAGTCCGGAAGCGCACCAGCGGGTAAACCTGCACTTTTTGCAGCACCGGTTGCGTCTTGTCCGGGCAGCCGTCCTCGTCCTCGACGCCGTTCATGTTTTCGGGTTGATTGGGGCATTTGTCCTTGATGTCGGGAAAGCCGTCCTTGTCGTTGTCCGGGTCCGGACAGCCGTCATCGTCCTCGAAACCGTCCTTGTCCTCGGGGGCGCTGACGCAATTGTCGGACCCCTTGCATACCGCGGCGTATTTGGTCCCCATCCCTTTCTCCATCACCCACGGATCGCAAATACCGTCCTTGTCGTTGTCCGGATCCGGACAACCGTCGTTATCCTCGAAACCGTCCATGTCCTCGGGATCATTGGGGCAACGATCCTTGAGATCGGGGATGCCATCCTTGTCGTTGTCCGGATCCGGGCAGCCGTCTTCGTCCTGGTATCCGTCGCGATCTTCTGCCACATCGGGGCATTTGTCGGAGCCTTTGCAAACCGCGGCGTATTTTTCGCTTTGCCCCTTCTCCGCCACCCACGGGTCGCAAATACCGTCCTTGTCGTTGTCCACATCGGGACAGCCGTCCGTGTCCTCGAAGCCGTCCATGTCCTCTGGATCGTTCGGGCATAGGTCGTATTTGTTGGGAATGCCGTCGTCGTCCCGGTCACCTGCGCGGACGGGGACATAGGCGGCTATCCACACTAAAACGGCCGGCATCCAGAACAGATTTTTCATGGATAAATCCTCTAAAATCGCAACGTCAATATAGCAAGGCCGGGCTCGGTTAATACAACGCTCCCGTCTTGCGCACATGGGTCATGGGTTTGTCCTCCGGCTTCAACAGCACGGTTTCCATGACTTCGGCGAAGACGATGATGTGATCCCCGGGTTGGGAAAAACCCCGCGGCTCGCATTCCAACGCCGCCAAGGCGTCGTTCAGAATCACGTTGCCCCGGGGCGAAACGGAAGTCGCCACCGCATCCAGGGGATTCTCCCCTTCCCGGGCCGCGCCCCAGAAAGGTTTGAGCAGTCCGTTGTTCTGATGGCCCACCACGTTGACGCAGAACCGGCCCGTTTTTCGGATTAATTCCACCACGGGTCGATCCGCCTTCACCGCCATGGTCAGCATCAGGGGCGCGAAGGATGCCTGCTGGATCCAGGAGGCGAGGAAACCCTCGCGCCGAGCCCCGTCCGCCACGGTGAGGATGAAAAGGCCGGAAGGGATTTTGCCGACGGGGACGGGATCGGGCATCGCCTAAAGGTATTCAGTACTTGAACTCCGCGGTTTTCACGCCCAGCCGGTTCAAGGCATAGCGGAGTTGGCGCAACGATACGCCCAAAAGGCGCGCCGCATGGGTTTGGATGCCCCCGGAGTTCTGCATGGCCTCGCGGATATCCTTCTCGCGCAACGGCACGCGCTCGTAGGGCTGGCGCTCGCGGCCGCGTCCCGACATGGGTCCGAAGGTGACCACGCCGGGGGCCGGAGCGGGCTTGGGGGCCGGCTCTTCCGGGGCCACCAAGGTCTCCAAAATGGGGATATCCTTCGGCGTCAGCGTCTCTCCACCGGCCAAAACCACGGTGCGCTCGATGGTGTTCTCCAACTCGCGGACATTGCCGGGCCACGCATACCCTTCCAGGAACTCCATCACCTCGCGCGAAATGGAAATGCGCTTTCCGTACTTGGTGGTGAATTTCTTGAGGAAAAAACTGCACATGGGCAGGATGTCTTCGCGGCGGTTGCGCAGCGGAGGCACATGGACAGGCACCACCATGAGCCGATAATAGAGATCCTCGCGGAATTGCTTGTCGCGCACCAATTGCTCGAGATTGGCGTTGGTGGCGCAGATGAGCCGCGCGTCCACCGTCAGGGTTTTCGAGGAGCCGACCCGCTCGAAAGTCCCGTCCTGAATGATGCGCAGAAGCTTGGCCTGGGTTTCCAACGAAAGCTCGCCGATCTCGTCCAGGAACAAAGTGCCGCCGTCCGCCGCCTCGAAGCGGCCGATGCGCTGCTGGAAAGCCCCCGTGAAAGCCCCTTTTTCGTGGCCGAACAATTCGCTTTCGATCAAGGTGGAAGGCAGGGAAGCGCAGTTCACCACCCCGAAGGGGGCGCGCTTGCGCCCGCTGGCGTAGTGGATGGTGCGGGCCAGCAGGGATTTTCCCGTGCCGCTTTCGCCCCGAAAAAGCACGGTGGCGTCGATGCCGGCCACGCGACGCACCATGTCGAGGGTCTTGGCCATGGCCGAGGAATCGGCGATCATGTTGTCGGGGTGATAGCGTTCCTCGAGTTCGAAATGCAATTCCTTGTTCTCCTCCACCAGCCGGCTGTTCTCCTGGCGGATCATCTCGGCGATGCGCAGGGTTTGCGACAGCAGCGACCCGACGATTTTCATCACCCGGATGTCCTCGTCGACCATGGTGGTGGAGCGGGAGGTGCGATGGGCGGTGATCACGCCCACGGCGCGTCCGTCGAGCGTCACGGGAACGGCGATGAACCCGATGCGGTACAGGTTGAACTCCTCCGCGTTTTCGCGGGGAGTCGGCACGCCCTCCACTTCTTCGTTGTCGGGCAAAGCCATGGGCACGCCGTTGACGTACACCTTGCCCACGAAGGATCCGTCGATCTTATACACCGCCGAACGGATCTCCTCGGGCGTGAA
>JBGPFT010000316.1:0-2950 GCA_041483475.1 Fibrobacteria bacterium
AAGGCCGTCAGCGCGCCCCTGAAAGGGCTGCGTTTCGTTCCCACCGGCGGCATCGCCCCGGATTCCCTGGCGTCCTACCTGGAAATTCCCTCGGTTCTTTGCGTGGGCGGAAGCTGGGTGGCCACGCCGAAATTGATCCGGGAAAAAAAATTCGGGGAAATCACGCGCCTGGCCAAACAAGCCGTGGAAACCGTCCAGAAATCACGGGCGAATCGGGCTTAGGTATGTTGAAGAATTATGGCCACAAAAGAACACAAAGAACACAGAGAAACTCTTTGTGCCCTTTGCGATCTTTTGTGGCAATCCCTGCCTTTAGAAAGGTGTGAGTATGCCATTGATCCTTAAATCCAAATCTTCCTGCGCCTTCGACGAAATCTCCCTGGGCGAAGTGATGCTGCGCCTGGATCCGGGCGACATGCGCATCCGCACGGCCCGATCTTTCCGGGCTTGGGAAGGCGGCGGAGAATACAACGTGGCCCGCGGCCTGCGCCGCTGTTTCAACCTGCGCACCGCCGTGGTCACCGCCTTCGCCGACAACGACGTGGGCCGCCTGGTCGAGGATTTCATTTTGCAAGGCGGCGTAGACACGCGTTTCGTCCTATGGCGGCCTTACGACGGCTTGGGCCGCAGCGTCCGCAACGGGCTTAATTTCACCGAGCGGGGATTCGGCGCGCGCGGGGCCGTGGGCGTTTCGGATCGGGGACATACCGCCGCGGCCCAACTCAAACGCGGCGACGTGGACTGGGAGAAGATCTTCGCAGCCGGAGTGCGCTGGTTCCATACCGGGGGGATTTTCGCCGGTCTTTCCGAAACCACAGGCGACGTCATCGAGGAAGCCATGCTGACGGCCAAGAAGCATGGGACCATGATTTCCTACGATCTCAATTATCGCCCCAGCCTGTGGAAAAGCTACGGGGGCCAGAAAAAAGCCCAGGAGGTCAACCGCCGGCTGGCCCGCCACGTGGACGTGATGATCGGCAACGAGGAGGATTTCACCGCTTCCTTGGGCTTCGAAGTTCCCGGAACCGATGCCAGCCTCAAATCCATTGAGACGGAGAATTTCAAGAAGATGATCGGGGCCGTGACGAAGGAATTCCCCAACTTCAAGGTGATCGCCACCACCTTGCGCACGGTGAAATCGGCCGGCATCAACGATTGGGGCGCCGTCTGTTGGGCCGAAGGGAAATTCCATGAAGCCGCCTTGCGCGAGAACCTGGAGATCTACGACCGCGTGGGCGGCGGCGACTCCTTCGCCTCAGGCCTCATCTACGGCTTGATGGAAAAAGGCGATCCCGCCTTGGCCGTCGAATACGGCGCGGCTCATGGGGCCCTGGCCATGACCACGCCCGGCGACACGTCGATGGCGACGCTCGCCGAGGTGGAGCATATGGTGAAGGGTGGTAGCGCACGGGTAGCGAGGTAAGGAGGTTCATATACTGAAAAAAAATCGTCGTTTCCCAATCATCGTCCTGATATTCGAGCTTTTCCCATTCGTGGTGGGGTTTGCAGCCCCGGATTCGGCAGGAACCTACGCCAAAGTCGCCGGCGGCCGAGGCGCCTACCATGTCAGCGGATGTCACCGCGCCTACGACTCGGATTTCTGGGAGGGCAGTGCCTCCGTGAAACACAGCTTCGACACCCATTCGAAATCGGGTTGGGCGCCCAAGTACGTATCCGTGGGGGCCGCAGTCGACGTGATTCCGGAGAAGTTTACCGTAGTGGAAAGGGACAGCCTTTCCCCGGATTCCCTCGGGGACACAAAGGAAAGCATTGGGTTCGCGGGCGGCGTTTCGATAGGCTTGGATTGGGAATGGGTCGGTTTGAATTTGGGAGGCATCGGGGTCCAGGCGCGTTCCTCCATCGCGGGAGTGAAGCTGCGGGGCTTTGGACCCTCCGGAGGCATTCGCATCGGTCGCTGGAACCAATTTTACGCCACCGCGGATCTGCTCGATCCCGAGCTTTTTTACCTGGGCGGCGGCTGGCTGCGCCTGGGATTGGCAGGGAAACTGTATGGCACCCGGCTTTGGGCCGGCATCGGCTCGGCACCCTATCGATGGACCGTGTATTCCCTCAAAGCCGCGCGCCCATTGGGGCCGATCAACGTTTCCCTCGGAGTGCAAGGCAACAGCCATAACGTCTCCCCGGCCAATCTCGGCATCGACCACGAATACGGGGTTTCGCTGGGTTTGGAGTACCGGATTCCTTCGCTCTGAGATACGCTTAATCCCGGTGTTTTAACCGCTTATTGCGGCTTTAGTTCTTTTTTAACTGGCGCGAAACACCTCACCGGCATATCTTTTAAAACACCCATGCGCTATTGGCCTTGTTTTTTCCTCTGGTTAGGTGCGGCTTTTCATCAAGCCTCGGCGGATTATGCCGCTTTGCAATCTTTTTTCGCCCAGAACCCAAACTACCTCCCCGCGGAAAGCGCGGAAATGCAAATCCTTCCCAACTCAACCGGCGATGCCGTGGTTTTCAGGCAGGCGGATAGCGTTCGATTCCTTTTGGGAAGTACGATATGCCTTGCCATCGGATCCCCGCCCTTTCCCTGTTTTTTTGCCGTCTCAAGCTCCTTGACGCAGCCGGTGGACAGCATTTTCGCGAACCTCCCATTGCAAAGAATGGCCCGGGTGTTTTTGGGTGCTTCAACCGCAAATCCCCGACCCCTCTACTTTATCACAGTCCAGCGAAGAAGTCTATTGTTGTACACCTATGTGCCACCAGGCGCTTATGCCATTCCGGTTTTTCAAAAAGTGGATACGATTCAATTGCCCGCCGCCATGCAGGGATTCGTCCTCGGCATCGACACTATTTTCCAAATGCCCAACTCCTATCCGGCGCAATTCAACGTCAGGTTGTACGGAAAAAGGGGGATGTGGGGAACCAGTTACGTTTTTTCACCCTATCGAAATATTTTCCCCGCCTTCGGCCTGAGCGGTTCCTTGGATGT
>JBGPFT010000317.1:0-2937 GCA_041483475.1 Fibrobacteria bacterium
ATGCCTTCATGGCGGTTCGCAATTTGCACATACTCCAGAAACTCGTCGCCGATGCGCGCCAATTCCGAACGATAACATCGCAAAGCCTGCAGCTTGGCCTCCCAGGATCCGGAAATATCGATGGATATGTTGGAAGGGAAATTTCCCGCCACCTTGAAGCGGTTGCTCCGGTACATGAACAGGTTCTGGGTGTCGCGCGTCGCCATGATGCAGGCCTGCGCCACCCGGATATGATCCAGGTGGGGATCGCCGTCCCAATGGGTGAACACGGTGTCGATGCCGTGCTTTTCGATTTGCCCGCGGATGAGATAGACCAAGGCTTCGTCCACCACCACCCCGTTGTTGGGTAGCTTTCCGAAAATCGGCTCATACCCGATGATGCGGGCGGCTTCCTCGGCCTCCTTGCGGGCGGTGATTCCATCGCGCAACACCTTGTCGCCTCTTTGGTAATGGGTGTCGGTGACGATGAGGCCGTAGACGGGAACTCCCTCCTTCCGGAGGCGATGCAAAGTGCCTCCGCAACCGATCTCGATGTCGTCGCAATGGGCCCCTACGGCCAAAACCTTGCTGAAAGGAAGGGTTCTCATTTCGGGGCTAGCGGGAATAGAATTCCACGACCTGCTGCTCGTTCAGCTTGACGGGAATCTGCTCTCGCAAGGGCTTGGCGATGAGCCGCCCCTCCATTTTCACCTTGTTGATCTCGTAATACTCGGGAACGACCACGCTACCGGAATGGGTCAGGGCTTCCACGATCTGGACGTGGTTCTTGGACTTCTCGTTCACGGTGATGGCATCCCCCACCTTGAGCGGATGGCTGGGGGTGTAAACGCGCTTACCGTTGATGCTGAAATGGCCGTGGGCCACGTATTGCCGGGCGGCATAGATGGTGCGTGCGAATCCCATCCGAAATATGGCCGCGTCGGCCCGGTTTTCCAGGAGAATGAGCAGCGCCGTGCCCGTGGATTCATGGCTGTGGGTGGCCCGCTCGTAATAGCGGTGCAATTGTTTTTCCGAAACGCTGTAGGTTTCCTTGAGCCGCTGCTTCTCCAGCAATTGGATCTTGTAGGTGGTGGGGCTTTTCTTGCGGGCCAAACCGTGCTGCCCCGGGGTGAAGGAGCGGCGCTCCATGATGCGCCCCGCCTTCGGGGTGATGGCGATGCCCAAGGCCCGGGAAATTTTGACTTTAGCTGCTGCCGGCATGGGTTTTCTTGCGAACTCCGCGTTTTAAGGGCCCAACAAGGTAATTCACCCCCGCCCTGATTTCAACGGGTCCGGACCCTTGGTATATATTTGGCGGCTCAATATCTTGAACCAGGCTTTGGAGGACAAGCGATGAACGACGAGATCTCGGTGCGGGAATTGAGCGAAGCCCTGGAAAAAGATCCCCAGGCCTGCCTCATCGACGTGCGGGAAAAGGCCGAGTTCGACGAGGTGAATCTCGCCGGGAAGTTGATCCCCTTGAGCGAATTCGAGCAGCGCTGGCGGGAAATACCCCGGGAAGGGCCGGTCTATATCTATTGCCGCTCCGGTCGCCGTTCCCGAACTGCCCTGGAATTCCTGAAAAAGCAGGGGTATGAAAACGGGTACAACGTGACGGGCGGAATCCTGGCTTGGCTGAACGAGATCAATCCGGACGGAAGGTGACCCCCTATTCGAGAAAACGGCAACCCCCATGGTGAAGATCGCGGTATAATAGTGGAGATGGGAATGCGCCGCCTTCTTTTCTTCGTTGCGATTGGGTGTTTTTCCCTCCCACTTATTCATTGCTCCAAAAGCACCGAACCCAGAACCGATCCCAAAATCCAGGGAAAGGTGATGCGTCAGGAGGATGGGGTCGGGATTTCCGGAGCGAATGTTGTTCTATACGACGCCAACGCCAATACGCCCATGGCACGCAGCCTGACCAACGCCCAGGGCAATTTCAGTTTCACGGTACTCCCCGGGAGCTATTACCTGACGGCGGCGGCCCAGGGAAGAATTCCCTCGCCTCCTCCTCATGGCGGCAAGCCCCTTCCTTTCCAGGCCGATGCCGGCGGAACCTACACGCGTGATCTTTACCTGGACATCGACAGCACCGCGGCGGGGACCGGAGGAATTTCCGGCGCCGTGACGGTTTCCGGTTCCTCCGCTCGCGGAGGAATCTTGATCGTGGCCACGTCGGGAGCGACGTCATTTTCCACGGTCACGGGTCCGGACGGAGTATTCCTCCTCTATAATCTGCCGGCCGGTGCCTATGCTTTGAGGGGTTACAAAAGCGGGCTGGCCCAGGATACGGCGGCCGTGTCGGCCAACGTAACGGCGGGCGGCGTCGCCGGAGGCGTTTCGCTGGGTTTCGCGGTCGACTTGGGGAAAATTCTGCGGGGGAGAATCACTTTTCTGGCCTCACCCAATTCGACGGTGGACATCACTTTGGTCAATCCACTCACGCGCGACGCCATTCCCGGCCTGAGCACGGCGAATGATGCCAACAACAACTTCACGTTGACCGGGATTCCCTCCGGCGATTACCTAGTCTGGGCCAGCTTCCACAACGACGGTTATGTCATGGATCCGGATCGCATACGGAGTTCCGGCCTGCCGTTGGTTTCCTTTTTGCCCTCCGACACCGCCAAAACCCAGGATTGCGACGTGACGGACGCGATACCCGTGGTCAGCCCCACCAATCCGGCGGATTCGATCTACCCGGTATCCGTAAACGTCTTGACACCCATGTTCAAATGGGCCAAATATCCGTCCGCCAAGGAATATATCGTGGAAGTTTTCGACGCCAACGGCAAACGCGTCTGGGGAGGTTACGACAGCGCAGGAGTGGTGAGGCACACGCAAGTTGTCGTGGAAAGCGCCGGATATAATTTCGACGGATCCGCTGTTCAACCCCTCAAAAGCGGGAGCATTTACTCCTGGAAAGTATACGCGGACGGGGATGCCGCTGGTGCC
>JBGPFT010000318.1:0-2926 GCA_041483475.1 Fibrobacteria bacterium
CAATGGATGCGCTGGCAGGAGAACCTGCTCCTCGGCCCGTGGCTGGAAGTCGGGGAACGCCATCGGAACGGTCGGTGAGCCGGTTTCTATATTCGGCCCCAACCGGGAGGCCGCATGTTCTCTAAGCTTGGACCCATGGAACTCGTCATCATCCTGCTCATCGTCGTCCTGCTTTTCGGCGCACGACGCATACCCGAAATCGCCAAGGGATTGGGCAAGGGAATCCGCGAATTCAAAGGCGCGATCAATCCCGACGCTCCCGAAGCGGGCGACGACGCCAAGTCCCCGAAGAAGCCGGAAATCACCGACGGCGCGCCCAAGACCTGATTCGGACCCTTTGTTCCTTTGACCGACGCCTCCACTTTTTGGGACCATGTCCGGGAGCTTCGCGGACGCCTTATCCAGTCCCTGATCGGGGTAGCCCTGGGCACCGGAATCGCGTTCTGGCAATGGGAAAGGCTTTGGTCCTGGCTGGCGCGCCCCGTGGCCGCGCAAAAGCTTCCCGTCACCTTCATCGCCACCTCGCCCATGGAAACCGTGATGACCAGCTTCAAACTGTCGCTGATCGCGGGTTGCCTACTGGCCTTTCCCTGGGTGCTTTGGCAGGCTTGGCGCTTCCTGGCGCCGGGGCTTTATGCCAAGGAACGCCGACTCTTCCTGGTAACCTTCGGATCCGCGGTGGTCATGTTTGCGATGGGCGCCGCGTTCTGCTATTTCGCGGTGCTGCCGGCCGGCCTGGCCTTCCTGGCCAATTACATGCAGGGAGCCGTGACGCAAAGCTGGAAGCAGGCCGATTTCGCGGCCTTCATCGTGCAATTCCTGCTGGCCTTCGGGATCATCTTTGAAATGCCGGTGGTGGCCTTCGTCCTGGGCCGCATGGAATTGATCACGCCCCGCTCCATGTGGCAATTCTTCCGCTTCGCCATTGTCATCATCTTCATCGCCGCCGCCCTGCTCACCCCGGGGCCAGATCCGGTCTCGCAAATCATGATGGCCGTCCCGCTTTGCCTACTGTATCTGGTTTCCATCGGGGTGTGTAAGCTTGCCTCACCCCCAACTCAATCTTCCACTCCATGATCTTCGATTCCCTCGGCATCGGCGAACTCGGCTTGGTGGCGGTGGTGGCCGTTCTGTTCCTGGATCCAAAAAAAGTCGGGGAGGCGGGCCGAGCCTTCGCACGCCTACGTCGGAAATGGTCGGAGATCCAGCGCGAGGTGAAACAGCAAATCGACACAGCCATGGACGAAAACCCCAAGGAAACTCCGGCGGACATACGCGCGGCCAAGACAGCGTTGCGGCGCGAGGGTAAGAATGCCGTGCAGGCTCTCACCTCGCTGGAACGCGCCCAGGCTGCGGAAAAAATTCTGGAACGGCTGAAGGACTGGGCGGTTTTCCGGGAAGCCAAGGTGGTGGCCGCTTTCGCGGGAACGCATGAGGAATTGGACACCGAACCTGTTTTGCGCCACGTACTCGCAGCGGGAAAAATCCTGCTGCTTCCCTTCATCGAAGCCCCCGGCGGGAATTCCCGCGTGGCGCTGGCCGAGGTGAAGAACCGCGAGCAGGATTTACGGGAAGGGGCTTTCGGAATCCTGGAACCCCGGGAGGAATTGCGCGGCGCCGCAGCGCCGATCCCCGACTTGATCCTCGTTCCCGGCCTGGTGTTCGACGAATGCGGGGGAAGATTGGGCCGCGGACGCGGGTTCTACGATCGCTTCCTAAAGCAATGCCCCGCCTTCAAGGCCAGCCTGGCCTTCGAGGCCCAAATCCTGCGCAAGAAATTAGTTTTGGAAGCGCATGATCAACTTTTGGACGCGCTGGTAACCGAAAGAAAACTGCGGGTTTTTCCTCGGACTGGCGTCGTTCCAAGTTCAGGTGAAAAAAAGGGTTAGGTAATAAGGCTCATGAAAGCTGTACTGGCTCTGCAAGACGGGAGCGTGTTCGAAGGCGAGGGTTTCGGCGCCGAGGCCCGCCGCGAAGGCGAAGTGTGCTTCAACACCTCCATGACCGGGTATCAGGAAATCCTCACCGACCCTTCCTATGCGGGGCAAATCGTCACCTTGACCTATCCGGAAATCGGAAATTATGGCGTCAATCCCGAGGACGTGGAGTCGTCGCGCATCCAGGTTTCGGGATTGGTGGTTAAAAACGCCTGCCCCTACCCTTCCAATTTCCGGGCCCAATCCGCAGGGAAAAATCCCGCCACGGTTTCCGATTATTTGAAGGCGCAGGGGATTCCCGGCATCCAGGGCATAGACACGCGGAAACTGGTCCGTATACTCCGGGAAAAAGGCGCGCAAAACGGCGTGCTGGTGGCGGGGAATTACGACTTGAAGGAAGTGACGGAAAGCGCGCGGCGCGTTCCCTCGATTTCCGAAACCGACTATGTCAAAAAAGTTTCCGTGCCATCGACGCGTGGATGGAAAGGCGGCGAAAACCCGCTTTCGTTCCGCGCCCCCGCGGGCAGACCGGAGCGCTGGACCATCGCCGCCATCGACTATGGAGCCAAGCACAATATCCTGCGCAAGCTCGTCGATTTGGGTGCCAAGGTGATCCGCTTTCCGGCCGACGCGAAAGCCGCCGAAGTGCTGGCCGCGAATCCCGATGGCATTCTTCTCAGCAACGGCCCCGGCGATCCGGCCGTCCTGTCGTACGCGATTGCGAACGCACGGACGCTCGTGGACTCGGAGATCCCGGTGTTCGGGATTTGTCTCGGCCATCAGGTTCTCTCGCTCGCGATGGGCGGCGACACCTACAAGCTGAAGTTCGGCCACCGCGGCGCGAACCATCCCGTCAAGGACCTCGCGACCGGCAAGGTCGAGATCACATCGCAGAACCACGGCTTCGCCGTGGATCCGCAGTCGCTGCCGCCGGATGTGCAGGTGACGCACGTCAATCTGTACGACGGCACGGTCGAAGGGCTGCGGCA
>JBGPFT010000319.1:0-2925 GCA_041483475.1 Fibrobacteria bacterium
AACTCCACGGGGGAATCCTTGGCCAGCTCGGTTTGTTTGCGGCAGAATTCCCGCGCCAGGGACACGAGATCGCAATCTTCAATCTTGATGGAATAGGGCCGAGAGAAGCGCAGGAATTGCTGCACCACGTCGTTCAAGCGCACCGAATCCTTGAGGATCATTTCGATGTAGCGGGCATTGCCCAGGTTTTCCTCCTTCAGCAATTGGGCCGCCCCGTAAATGCCTTCCAGGGGGTTCTTGATCTCATGCGCCACCCCGGCCGCGACGGCCGCCCTTTCCCGGGCGCGCATGGCGGCCTCGCTTTCGCGCGCCCGCAATTCCACCAATCGTTTCACGTTCACGGCGATGACATAGGTGAGGAAACTGAACGCGGCCAGGTAGACGAGTTGGTAGGCCACGTAATGCCAGCTGATCTTGGCCGAAGTGGTGTGCTCGATGCCGTTGCCGTAGACGATGTGATAACGAAGGTTGAAATACAGGAAAACCAGCAAATACAGCCCTACCGCCAAGGCTCCCCCGAAAACGGCCAGGCTGCGCTTGAAACGCAACGCGGCCAGGCCGAGGCAACAGAAGTAGTTGAAGAAAGTGGGAACCTTGACGGCATAGGCCGGCCCGGCCGCGAATTGGTACAGCCAAATCATGGCGGTGGTGATGAGCATGTCCGCCGCAGTGGTGACGAATTTGTAGGGCAGGCGGTAGGGACGGTATAGGAGCCAAATCTGAACTCCGATCGACCACGCGAACCACAAAGCGCCCAATCCCAAGTTGGTGGCGTTGGACCATTGATTATTTCCGTGCGCGTGCAAGGCCGTGGAAGACAGCCAGGCCAGGCTGTAGACGATGCGGATGAAATTCGACAGCCTTTCGGCTCGGGCTTCCTCCTGGAACCAGAGATCCTTCCCCCGCTCGGCGGGATGCATCCGCAAAAGACGTTGGTAAAAAAGGGCCAGGGATCGGTAAGCGGGGATCATCCTGCCCCGGGAATCATGCCGCGATGCGCGCGGCCTCGTCGAGCTGCACCGATACCAGCTTGGAAACGCCTTTGATCTCTTGGGTGACGCCGTAAAGCATGTCGGAGGCGGCCATGGTGCGTTTGTTGTGGGTCACCACGATGAACTGGGTTTGGTGGCTGAAGCGCCGCAGCAGGTTCACGAAGCGGCCGATATTGGCGTCGTCGAGAGGCCCGTCCACCTCGTCCATGATGCAATAGGGAGACGGGCGCACCAAGTACAGGGCGAACAGCAACGAAATGGCCGTGAGAGCCCTTTCTCCGCCGGAGAGCAGACTCACGCCGCGCATTTTCTTGCCCGTGGGGCGCGCGTTGATCTCGATTCGGGCGTCCAGGGAATCGACACCTTCTTCCAGCGCCAATTGGGCTTCGCCGCCTTCGAACAAGGAGGAGAACACGTCCTGGAAATTCTTTTGTACGGAGGCGAAGGTGGACAGGAATTGTTCCCGCGCCGCCTTGTCGAGCCGTTTGATGGCCTTTTCCAAACCGAGCCGGGCTTTCTCCAAATCTTCGAATTGCCGGCGGGCTTCGTCGAGCCGGGCTTTCTCGGCCTCGTAATCCTCGATGGCGCCGGTGTTGATATTCCCCACGGTTTTGAGTTTTTCCTTCACCTCGGCGATTTCGTCCGGCGCGGTATCGGGGTTGTACTCCACGCGATCGAAAACGATTTCCTCCGCCGTGAAATCCACTTCGTGAAGTTCGAACATCCGCTCGCGTATCGATTGCATGGCGGCTCGCGCCTGTTCCAGTTTGAGGGCGCGCGCATGCGCCCGTTGGGTCAAATCGCGCAACTCATCCTGCAGGCGGCGCAATCCGGCGCGCCGTTCCTCCAAATGTCCCGTTTTGGCGTCGTACACCGACTTTGCGGCGTCTCGTTCCTTTTCCTCGCCGGAAAGACGCGCATGCGCCGCGGCAATTTCGGCGGACAGCGATCCGGTTCTCTCGTGCAGCAGCTTGGACTGGTCGATCCATTCCGTTTCCTGAACGGCCGAACGTTCCAGCATCTCCCGCAATTCCGCCTCCCGGCTAAGCAGGTATTCGGATCGATCGCGCAGGGTCTTGACCCGCGCCTCGACCTCCGATTTTTCCCGTTCTAGGGCGCGCCACGCTTCTTCCCGGCTCCGTCGTTCCGCTTCCTGGATTTGCGCCCGGGCCGTAACCGATTGGAATCGCTTTTCCAGATCCTGCCGGCCGGACTCCGAGGTTTCCCATTCCTGACGCGATCCTTCCGTGTTCCGGAGCAACTCGGTTTTGCGCCCCGCCAATCCGGCGAGCTTCAACCGCAATTGCTCCAACTCCGCCTCCAAGGATTGGACCTGGTTTTCCGACAATTGGAGCAGGGCGCGGGCCGCATGACCTTTTTGTTCGGCCTCGCGGGAAAGCTGAACGCATCGCTCCGCGTCCGCCTGTGCATCGGCCTTCCGGATTTCAGCGGCGCGCATCGCGGTCTCGGCGGCGGCCAGCTCCGACTCAATCGCGGACAATTTGGATCGGGCTTCGTCCAATTGGGACTTGCGCTGCAAAAGACCGGTCGTTTCCGAGCCGGGGGATCCGCCGTAAAGCAATCCGCATGCATGCCAGGCGGAACCCTCCGGAGTCCAAAGCCAGATATCGCGATCCGGCATATCGGCGGACAATGCGAAAGCGGTTTCCAGATCCGCCACCAAGGCATGCTGGCCCAGGGCCCATTCCAAAACCCCGCGCCATTCCCGGGGGCATTGAATTTTGTCCACGAACCAACCCAGAAAACCCGGGCGGCCGGACAGATCCGGACGCTGGCGGCGGAATCCAGGGCGGGAAACTCCGATCACCGCCTCGCCTTTCTTCGCCTGGCGCAGGGAGGAAAGCAATTCCAGGGCCCGCTCTTTGTCGTCGACCAGCACCAATTGCAACGATTTACCCAAGGCCTTTTCCAC
>JBGPFT010000320.1:0-2924 GCA_041483475.1 Fibrobacteria bacterium
GGTATCGTTGAGTAAAGTTCCCGCGACCAATGGCAGCGTGGGTTTCGGGACATGCTTTTCCAGGCGGGCTCCCAGCTTCTCGCGCGCCCACGCCAATCCTGATTTCCAGAAAGGCGGAGGGCGGATCTCGGTGAAATTTTCTCCCGAGAGAAAGCATAGCGCGCCTTGCGCTCGCAGGAGAAGGCGGGGATCCCGTTGCCCGGGATTAGCCGGGGCCTCGGGCGGTTCTGCGCGCCCCCATAGGATCAGCGTGGCGCCATAGCGGGGCGATGCGATTTCACGCGGCAAGGAAACGCGGAACAATCCTTCCCGGGTTCGCAACGGAAACGTGCAGCCGCGATCGTTGGGGACGGAAAAATTGTCCACGGTTCCCGTATACATCCGGGAATGTTCGGGAATGCGTGGCGCGGCGTGGAACGGAATTTTCAGGGAGGAAAGTTCCCGATAATGGGACGCAAACCAAATCGTAAGGAGGGGATAGGCCAGGCAAAAAAGCAGGCGAGGAAGCGGTCGGCGCGGCAAGCAAAGAAAAGCGTGCGCGCAGAAACCCGCCAATCCGGACGGCGCGCTCAGGAAAACGGTGAAAGCGGCCCACAGCACCGGCGCGCACAGGAGCAGGCCCCGTCGCAGTCCGGCCAGTTCCCGAAGGACGGCGAGCTTTTCCTTCCACCCTGGCCCATGCATGAATCAAGGGTAGGCGAAGCATGAGTCGTTGAAAGTGACGGGAGTCACGCAAAAAGAAAAGCGGGCCGTTTCCAGCCCGCTTTCCCGACAACTTTAAAAGTCTTATTTAGGGCCGAGGATGGCGTCTTTCGCGGCCTTGGCCACGCGGAACTTCACCACGCGCTTGGCGGGGATCTTGATGGCTTCGCCCGTGGCCGGATTGCGGCCCATGCGCGCTTTGCGGTTCACGAGCACCAGCTTGCCCAGGCCCGGGATGGTGAAGTTGTTTTTCGCATTCTTGTACGCGACCTTGCATTGGGCTTCCAGGAAGCCGCGCACCTGAACCTTGGTAAGGCTGGTGGCGTCGGCGAGTGCGGAGACGATTTCGCTTTGGGTCATACTCTTTGCCATGATTTTCCTTTCGAGGGTGGTGATGGGAAAGGCGTGTATCGGCCTTTCGGAACGGGTAAATGTAAGACAAGATGGACGGCGCGTCGACCCCGAAATGCTACCTTCGCCGGATCTTGGGAATTCACGTATCATGGAGGCATGCGTCCCGCCCGTCCCGTCCGGGGATCCTCCCTGCAAGAAAGTGCTTGCGCTCCTCACTCCCGTGCCGGAATGGGAGGCCGCCCTATGCGACGAATTGGAGGCGGCTTTCGGCCCGTTGGACTATCGGGGGCAATTTCTTCCGTTCGACGGCACCGATTATTACGCCGCCGAAATGGGCGCCCCGCTTTTTCGCGGCTGCGCTTCGTTCCGGGGTCTGGGCGGACCCCAGGATTTGCCGGATTGGAAATGGAAAGCCCGTGAAATCGAAGCGCATTGGACGGTCGACGGCAAGCGAACACGGAATCTCGATATCGGCTACCTCGATCCGGACAAGTTGGTACTGGCTTCGTTCAAGCGCGGTCCGTGGAAGCTGTACCTGGGTCGCGGAGTGTGGGCGGACATGATTCTGGGCTATGCCTGCGGGGTTTTCACGCCCACGGCCCGGGCTTTTGCCGATTTCCGCGACGGGCGCTATAATAAGGCTTTTATTGCCATGCGCGAGAAACTCAAGGCGGAGATGGGAAGATGATTTTCGCGAGGATCACTTTCGCGATGGGCGTCGCCGCCCTTTTGGGATGCGGCACCATCGACATGTCACCGCAAGGCTCCGCACCGTCCTCGTTCGCCGGTTTGCGACGGATCTTCGTCAGCGATTCGGCCGCCAACGATTCCTTGCCGGGGGCCCTGGTCCGCGAAGGCCTGAAATTCACGTTGCAACCGAATGAGGCTTACGATCTCAGGGTGGCGACGACTTTCACCGATGACAAATTGGGGCTTTATCTCTATCAGGACGGGCGTTTCAAGGCGCGGGATGCCGTCGTTCCCACCGTGCAAAACGGAGAGGAAGTGTTCCGGTTGCAATCGGATCAGTTGCAGGCGGAATTCTATGTGGCGCGCCTCCTCGTCAACGACGGGGCTGCCGCTGCGGCGCGCCTGGGGCACACTCATATTTTGCCCGCGAATGTTGGGGAAGGCAGCGCCCTCAATGTGCACCTGTTCCTGGTGGGAAAATTCGCCAAACTTCCCGATGCCGGCGCCGAGGCGGTTTTTGCGCAGGGACTGCTCGACACCCTGACGGCCATCTATTCCGCCTATGGCATCGTGTTGCAAACTTCGTACGATCTCGTGAATCCGACCTCGCCGCCCGTGGCGCTGCCCTTTGGTCCAACGTTCTACCCTTTGCCCGGCTTGCGAATTCCCCAAACCGCACATCTCTACCTCGTGGACAGCATTTATGTGTCGGGCGCCATTGCGGTATCGGGCATGATACTCGGCTTCGCGCCCCGTGAAGCCATGGACCTCGCGACCGATCCCGAGAGCCGCGTGGTCCTGAATTCGCGCGCGGGATCGCCATCTTTACTCGCCACGACTGCGGCACATGAGCTGGGCCACTTTTTCGGACTACGACATCCCACCGCCACCGCCGTCGATCTCAAAGTTGATGATGACGAAAGCAATCGCGATGATGGCTTTGCGTCCACGACACTGTGCATCGGTTTGACGAAAGCGTCTGCGGCCGCCCACCCTGCCCCCCTCGGGGGGCCAGGGGGCCGGCCCTATTGCCTTTACGTGGCCGCCCCCTCCTGTCCTGCCGCCTGCGACCTCGACAATCTCATGTTTCCCTACGATTGTTCAAACGGCGTCAATCCGCAGCGTGCACTTACCATCGAGCAGCAGGTTTTCGTCCGCACCCATCTCGGGCTTTTGCA
>JBGPFT010000321.1:0-2914 GCA_041483475.1 Fibrobacteria bacterium
CCCCGCGAACCGCCGGTTATTCGCCTGGCATATTCGCGACGCATTGCGACCGGCATTGCCCAACGCGCTTCCTAAAACGGTGCGCAAGGATTCGGGATCGGCGTTTCAGGATATCAGCCGGTGAACCGTCACTGCGGATCAGCGATCACGATGTCGTATTCCACCGGAAAAATCCGCATGCCGCCGGAAAGATATCGGGTCGCGTATCCAACCCACTCCATCCAATCGCTTTGACTCAAAGCGGCCCGCATGGCCGCGAAACGGCTTCCGGGGCGATCCGCCGCGCGCGCCAGCCATTCCCGGGCCTGGGTGGAGGTCAGGCGGCGCCTGTCGTCATAGGCTTTTTCCAGGCGCCTGATTTTCCCACCGGGCTTCGATTTCCATTCCGATTCCAGCTTCTCCCCGATTCCCGGCATGGGAGAAATTTTCGCCGCGGCCTCCAATACGCGATTCCGCAACGACTCCGGCGCTGCGACGAGCCATTCGCTCCAGGGAATTTTCGCCTCACGCCTAAACGCCAACACCCAACGCGCCGAGGGCGCAACGGAATGGATCCGATCCGGAGGGGCGATTTGCAATCCCATCACCACGTCGAATACAGGCTTCTCTTTCAACTCTCGCATCGCTAGTTCCATCTTTTCCACGGGAGCGACCCAAAGCCGGGGTTTCATCATAGGATCGACGCGATCGAGCCAGGCTTCCATTTCCGCTTTTTCCGTTTCGTCATCGCAACGGCACCAAACCCCGCCTTCCGGGCAGCGGCGCAAAAGCTCCCAGGTGAGAAATCCGTGATGCCCACCGAGATCCAAAGCCAAGGTTTCCCGCCGCAGCCCCGCCGCTTCGCAAAGATCATCGCGCAAGGCGCGCAACGCTTCGCTTCCCACCCCCGCCGCGCGATCCAACCAGCCCCCCGCAGCCCATTGCGCCTCGCGCCGGCGCAACATCTCCTCGCGGATCCCGGCTTCATAACCCAGGCGGCCGGGTTCGTAAAAAACCCGGCCGCGCAATCCGGGAGGCAAATATTGCTGCACTACCCAATGGTCGCGATAGGCATGCGGGTACAGGTATCCTTGACCATGTCCCAAGTCCTCGCCGTCGCGGCTGGCGTCCTTAAGCGAATCCGGAACTTCGCCCGCCTTTTCCCGGCGCACTGATTCCAAGGCGTCGAAATAGGCCATGGCGCTGTTGCTTTTGGGGGCGCCGGCCAAATACAAACAGGCTTCGGCGAGATGGAATTGGCCTTCGGGCAAGCCCACGTAGTCGAAGGCTGCGGCGGCCGACATCACCACGCCCAAGGCGCTCGGATCGGCAAGACCCACGTCCTCGGACGCCAGGATGATCATGCGCCGGAATAAAAAATGCGGGTCCTCGCCCGCCTCCACCATCTTGGCCAGCCAATACAGCGCCGCGTCGGCATCGGATCCGCGCACCGATTTGATGAAGGCCGAGATGGTGTCGTAATGCGCGTCGCCGTCCTTGTCGTACAGCACGGCCTTGCGCTGGATGCTTTCCTCGGCCACGGGCAAGGTGATGCGGCGAACTCCATCGGCGCCTTCCGGTGTGGTTTCCACGGCCAATTCCAGCGCGTTCATGGCGCTGCGCGCATCCCCCCCGGCCATGCGCACGATATGGTCCAACGCCCCGGCATCCGCCGTGATTTTCAGAGTACCGTATCCCCGTTCGGGATCGGACAGGGCCTTGTCCAAGGCCTGCCGTATGTCGCGATCCTCCAGCGAACGCAATGGGAAAATCCGCGAGCGCGACACCAAGGCCTTGTTCACCTCGAAATACGGGTTCTCGGTGGTGGCGCCTATCAGGATCAAGGCTCCGTTCTCGACATGCGGGAGCAAAGCGTCCTGCTGGGCCTTGTTGAAGCGATGCACTTCGTCCACGAACAGCAAAGTTCCCCGGCCCTTTTTCCGTTCCTCCGCCGCCGAGTCGATGGCGGCGCGGATGTCCTTGACGCCGGCCAGCACGGCGTTGATGGCCAGGAATTGCGACTCCGTGGTATTGGCGACTATGCGCGCCAAGGTGGTCTTGCCCGTTCCCGGCGGCCCCGAAAAGATCACCGAGCTGAGCCGATCGGCC
This sequence comes from Fibrobacteria bacterium, assembly GCA_041483475.1. GTDB lineage: Bacteria > Fibrobacterota > Fibrobacteria > UBA11236 > UBA11236 > UBA11236. Next base: position 2,089 of record JBGPFT010000321.1, read on the forward strand.
TGGATGGCCCGGCGCAACAGGCGTCCCGGTCCGAGGATATGCTCCTGGCCGATGAACTCGTCCAAGTTGCGGGGCCGCATGCGCTCAGCCAGGGGCGCTTTCACGGGGGGAAGGATAGCAAGGGCGGTCGGAAAATACGCGCGCCAATTCCAAGCGGATGGATAATCTTGTTAAACGGATTAATACATTTTGCCGCGTTCAATGAATAGGGAGGAAAAATGAATCCCGAAAATAAGCAAAACAACAATCACAAAAAGTTAATTCTAGGGATAGTCGCAATATTTTTGGCCACGGCAACGTATTTTCTAATTCGAGAAAAATCGAAATCGAATGCGCTTCCGGTATCCGAGAAGTTATCCGAGAACAAAAATATCATTCAAGAAAGTGAAAGCGAAAAGTTAAAACACGATCAAAATCAAAAAGCGCCACCCAAAAAGCCGAAACTCCCCATTAAAATAAAGTATAGGCTCCCGGGCAAATATAGGCTTCCAGTTAAAATTAAATATCAAGAGGCGTCGTTTTTTGGAACGGGAAATATATTGGTTGTTGATAATACTTCGAATCAAAATATTTCCGTGTCATTAGAATATTTTAAATCAAAAACGCAGGGAAGCAAAAGCTTTAAGATTGAATTAAAGCCCGGCCAAAATGCAGTGGGGCCAGTATTCTATTCGGGCGACAAGATTGTAATAGCGAGCCCAGAGTATGAGAATTATGAAATAGATGTCAAATAGGTATTTACAATTACAACCTGATTTTAAATATGGCAATACCGCAGCGGTGAATGTGTCCGGGGCGCGTCCACTTGGCGTCCACTTTTTCGAAG
>JBGPFT010000322.1:0-2911 GCA_041483475.1 Fibrobacteria bacterium
AGGTAGGAGGTTTTCATCTCCTCTTCGATGAAGGTATCGGCGATTTTTCCGCTTCCCGGCGCTTCGTTGTCCATGGTTTCCTTTGGCTTAGAGGTGGGGGGCCGAACGGGTGGGAATCAGGGATTGCAACCAGCCTTCGCGACTTTTCAATGCCGCCAGCTCCGTAACGTGAGTTTGAGCGATTTGCAGGGGCGAAATGGCGATGCGGTGATGACGCAGGGTGTGATCGTCGGTGCCGGGAACGAAGCGATCCTGCGCTTTTCTGCCGGACAGACGATAGCCGACGATTCCGTGCGGCGACAGCGTTTCTTCATAACCGTCGCCGAACATCACCGTACTCATGGCCGTGAACTCAGCCCCGGTCACCTCCTCCGGTGCGCAAGCCGGAAAATTGATGTTCCACAGCGTGTGCCTAGCCGGTAGCGCTTCCGGTTTCCGTAAAAAAGCTTGCAGCCATTCCAGGGCGAATTCCAGATGCGCATCGGTTTCTCCCATGAGGCTGACGGCCAGCGCCGGAATGCCCCACAGCGCCGCCTCCCGGGCGGCGGCCACGGTTCCGGAATACACCGCGCTCACTCCCGCATTTTCCCCGAGATTAATCCCGGACACCACCAGGTCGGGGAGCCTTTCCTTCAACAAATGCGCGATGGCGAACTTCATGCAATCGCTGGGCGTCCCTTCGATTTGGAAAAGCGGGTAGGGAACCGTGCCGTCCAGGCGGTAGGAAAGCAGCTTCTCGACCCCGTGGGTGAATCCATGGGATTTTCCACTTTGATCGGTGGCGGGAGCGGCGACGATGACCTCGTGTTCCGGAACCAGGGCATCGGCGACCCGATACAAAACCGGGCTTAAAACACCGTCGTCATTGGTCAAAAGAATGCGCATCCGCAGCGGTTCAAAACAGGGTATTTTTAAGCCCGATTTTGAGCCTTGAAAGCTAGCTCAAAATGCCCATTTTTTCAATAAAATAAGGGAATTTTTGAGGATTTTGATCTATTTTTAACCGGGCGTTTTTCTAGATTGAACGGCTCGTTTTTTCGAGGCTTTTAACCCGATGTCCGAACCCATTCAAGGCCCCAAGGGCACCCGCGATTTTTACCCCGAAGACATGGGGGTTCAGAACCATATTTTCGACTGCTGGAGGAAGGTTTGTCGGGCTTTCGGGTACGAGGAGTACGAGGGACCGACCTTCGAAAACCTCGAATTGTACACGGGTAAATCCGGCGCTGAAATCGTCGGCCAGCTCTACCACTTCAAGGACAAGGGGGATCGCGATCTGGCCTTGCGCCCCGAATTGACACCTACCTTGGCGCGCATGGTGAACCAAAAGGGGTCGGGCCTGCGCAAGCCCCTGAAATGGTTTTCCATTCCCCGACTGTACCGCTATGAGCGCATGCAGCGCGGCCGTTTGCGCGAATTTTTCCAGTTGAACATGGACATCGTGGGCTGCGATACCTGGGCGGCGGAGATCGACCTGATCAGCGCCGTAATCGAGATGATGAAGGAATTTGGGCTGGGAGAGAAGGACTTTTCCATCCGTATCTCCAGCCGCCAAGTGCTTTCGGAATTTTTAGAGGGTTTGGGCGTTCCTGAGGACAAGAGGGCCTCGGTTTATTCCGCCCTGGATAAAAGAGCCAAAATCGGCGAAGCGGAGTTCTGCAGGTTGTTGGAAAAAGAGGGTTTGATAAAGCGCAACATCGATGCGGTCGAAACCTTCTTTAATTGTAAGACATGGGAAGATTTGGAGAAAAGACTTGATCAATTTAAGCCGCCTGGAGGCTGGAGTTCTGCAATCGGAGCGGATGCTTTGAAATGGATTTTGGAAAGATTGGGAGATCTGGGGTATCAAAATTTCATCAAGTTGGATCTTTCGGTGGTACGCGGCCTGGCCTGTTACACCGGTATCGTCTTTGGGGTGTACGATAACGCCGGGAACATGCGCGCCATTGCTGGGGGCGGGCGTTACGATAACTTGCTTCAAAATCTCGGCGGGCAGCCAGTGTCGGGAGTGGGCTTCGGCATGGGAGACGTGGTTTTAGCGGATCTTCTCAAGGAGAAAGGCCTATTGCCTGAGGGACGCCAGGGAGTCGATTATTACCTCGCGGACGTACTTACCCCCGCGGATGTTGCTAGTGCAGAGGACCTTTTTGGTCTCCCCCAAAAAGAATTATTGCATCTTGCACAAGTCTTGCGCGCCAAAGGCCGCTCGGTTTCCTATTCCTTGGAAGTTGGCAAGCTCAAGAGGCAGCTAGCCGAAGCCAATGACCAAAATGCTTGCAAGGTGATTTTCTTCGGCTCTGATAAAGCCCCGATAGGAAGCTTTGAGGTTAAGGACTTGTCGAGCGGCGAGCAAAAGGTGGTGGGGGAGAGCGAATTGTGAAAACAGCATCCGGCTACGAAGGCCGCCAAGGCCATATTCCCAAGCTCAAAACCCCGCCCATCGAAACCTGGGAATTCCAATACCCCGGTCGCGATACGAATTTGGAAATCCAAATTCCCGAGTTCACATGCATTTGCCCCAAAACCGGATTGCCGGATTTCGCCACATTGACAATTTCCTACGTGCCGGACAAGCTTTGCCTGGAATTGAAAAGCCTGAAGGAATACGTCCTCTTCTACCGGAATCTCGGCATTTTCCATGAGCATGTCGTCAACAAAATGCTCGATGATTTCGTGAAAGCCTGCCGCCCCAAGTCCATGGAAATCCGTGGCGTGTTCAATCCTCGCGGCGGAATTCAGACTACGGCGGAGGCGAATTACTTTTCCAAATCCAAGTCAGGAAGGATCGCATGAAAAAAGTCTTCAACTTCGGCCCCGGACCCGCCATTCTGCCCCGCGATGCCATGGAGGCCGGTTCGAAAGCCTGCCTCGATTTCAACGGCATGGGGCTGTCCATCCTGGAGATTTCGCA
>JBGPFT010000323.1:0-2901 GCA_041483475.1 Fibrobacteria bacterium
CCATGGAAAAAGCAGGTGTCCGCATCGAATGCCTGGCGAAAACCCATTACGGCACCGGCGTGGAAATGGAAGCCCTCACCGGCGTCGCCGCCGCCGCACTGACGGTATACGACATGTGCAAGGCGCTTTCCCATGACATCGTCATCTCCGAGATCCGACTGTTGGAAAAGTCAGGAGGGAAACGTGATTTCCGAAGATAGTGCTCGTCTCGGTACGCCCGCCAACGGCAGGCTACTCGACGAGCGAAGCTTCGCTGGCCGAGTAGCCGAAGGCGTACCGAGGCCAGTGGAGTTGTACGGACTTGTTCTAGCGGGCGGCCGCAGCCGCCGCATGGGCCGGGACAAAAGCGCCTTGAATTACCGGGGCGAGCCTCATGCCCGTTATACCGCCGATCTTTTGTCCCCTTATTGCGAACGGGTATTCTATTCCTGCCGGGCGGATCAAGCGGATAATCCCTTGTTCGCCGACCATCCGAAAATCGCCGATGTTTTTCCGGATCAAGGGCCGTTGGGCGGCATCCTGTCGGCTTTCGCCGCCCATCCCGACGCGGCCTTCCTCGTCCTGGCCTGCGACCTTCCCTTCCTCGACGCGGAAACCTTGAAAAATCTGATCCGCGGACGCGAGCCGCGAAAAATCGCTACGGCTTTTTTCAATCCGGAGCGCGGCAAGCCCGAACCCCTTTGCGCCATTTACGAACCGGCCTATGCGATTGAGGCCGGGAAATTTTCTGGACAAGGCGTGAATTGCCCCACCAAAATCCTGGAGCAATCCGATGTCCACCTGATCCCACTTTCATCCGCGCGGTTGCTGGAGAACGCCAATCATCCCGAGGATTACGAATTAGCCCGGGCTAAATTGAATGTGACCGTGGAATATTTCGCCGTATTCCGCGCCTGCGCGGGCCGGAATTCCGAGGACGTGGAAATCGGGGATGCAAAACCATCGGCGGTATTCGAGCGACTGCGATCCCGTTACCGCTTTCCCATGGATCAATCCCATGTGCATTTGGCGGTGAACGACGAATTCGCCCCTTGGGACAGGCCATTAAGCCCCGGCGATCGTGTGGCATTCCTTCCGCCCGTTTCCGGAGGATAATTGTTTTCCATGACGCGTGAAAAAATCGAAGTCAATATCCTGCGCGCCGGATTAGCGGATCCCAGTTGCGGTGCTTATGCAAGTTTCGAAGGTTGGGTGCGCAACCGCAACCATGGCCGCGAAGTCCTGCGCCTGGAATACGAGGCGTACGAGGCGTTGGCGGTGAAGGAGGGAAACCGCATTCTCACGGAGACCGCGGAAAAGTTTCCGGCCGCCGCTGTCGCTTGCGTTCATCGCGTGGGACTCTTGGAAATCGGGGAAATGGCGGTATGGGTGGGCGCGGCTTCCCCGCATCGCGACGAGGCCTTCGCCGCCTGCCGCTATGTCATCGATGAAATCAAAAGCCGAGTCCCGATTTGGAAGCGGGAATATTACGCCGACGGCGAGGCGGAATGGGTGGAATGCTCCCGCCTCACCCCCCATCCCCCTCTCCATGCTTAAACGCATGGAGAGGGGGCAAGAGTAGCGTGCCATGGAGTTTCCGTATCTCTTGATCTTTGCCGTCCTGGCGGTGGCTTTCCTGTATTCCTCCGTGGGCCACGCCGGGGCTTCGGGTTATATCGCCGTTTTCACCTTGTTCGGATTGGCGGCGGCTTTCATCAAGCCCACGGCGCTGGTATTGAACATCCTGGTCGCCGCCATCGGCTCCTTTCAGTTTTGGCGCGCGGGGCATTTTTCCTGGAAACTGTTTTGGCCGTTCGCCCTGGCTTCCGCGCCGGCGGCTTTTCTGGGTGGGTATTTGCATTTGCCCGCCGGGTTTTTCAAACCCCTGGTCGGGGCGGTGCTGTGGTTTTCGGCGGCACGCTTCTTCATCCGTCCGCGCGATCCAGACGCGTTGCGTCCGCCCGGTACCGGACTTTCGCTGGCCGCGGGCGCGGGCCTGGGATTCCTGGCGGGCTTGACCGGCACCGGTGGCGGAATTTTCTTGACCCCATTGCTTTTGCTATGCCGCTGGGCCCGCACCAAGAACGCCGCGGCGGTGTCGGCATTGTTCATCCTGGTGAATTCGTCCACCGGCCTTTTGGGATACGTCGGCGGCGGGCGCGCCATTCCCACCGTCGCGTGGCCCCTGGCCTTGGCCGCCGGGATCGGAGGGATGGCCGGTGCTTATTTCGGCAGCCGAAGATTTCCCGTACGGGCCATCCGGATTTTGCTGGCCGTCGTGTTGCTGATCGCGGGGGCGAAATTGATTTTTACCCGCTGAGGATTGCCCGACGGCGGTTGCTATCGTTCCCGAAATGGCTTCGCCGGGTTTCCTTGCGCATTGGATGCGGGCCCATCTGACGGAAATCGCTTTCAGCCTCACCGCCATGGCGCTGGTGGTCGGAGGCCCGTACGTCAATACCGGCGTGAAAAACCTGGCCCGGAAATTCCATTGGCTGTTGCGCTATGCGCTGTTCGTCTTTTTGGCCGTGGCGGGATACGGAATCCTTGCGAATTTTGTCCAGCGCAACACGCGCGGCTTTCTGTCCGTCCTGTCCGACGGGCAATTGGTGGTCGCCGTGCTGGGCCTGCACCTGATCATGGCCTGGCTGCTCAAACGCGATCGGAAGATTTAATCCGGACATTCCAGTTCACCCTATCCTCCAAGGAGTAACCCCATGCAGAAGATCACCCCCTTCCTCTGGTTCGACGGCAAAGCCGAAGAGGCGATGATGTTTTACGTCTCCATTTTCAAGAAATCCAAGACCGTCAGCGTGACCCGGTACGGAGCGGGCGGACCGGGGCCGAAGGGCACGGTGATGTCGGCGGTTTTTCAATTGGAAGGGCAAACCTTTTACGCCCTGAACGGCGGCCCCATGTTCA
>JBGPFT010000324.1:0-2897 GCA_041483475.1 Fibrobacteria bacterium
GATCCCGTAGGTGCCTTGCCCTTGGCGAACATGGCCACCAAGGTGTCGAGTCGATCCGCAATACCGACCAAGGCTCCTTCCTCGGTGACGGGAAAGCTGTCGTCCGCGTTGCGGGGCTTGTAATGATCCGCGATGCCATCGGCTACTGCCTGTGGGAGTTGTTCGTCCAGGGCATAATAACGGCCGATCAAGCCCTGCAATTCCGGGAACTCCCCAACCATTTGAGTGATCAAGTCGTTCTTACATAGCCCAGCAATTTGCTTCACTATTCCGATTTTCTTTTCATCCCAACCCAGTTTTATTCCCAATGCAGCCGCCAGGAGTTGAATCCGTATAACTTTGCGGTAAATGCTCGCGGACTCGCCCAGATCCTTAAGGAAAACCATCCCTTTTAGGTCGTCGCCTCGCTCTTTCAGTTTCTTTTTCTTATCCTCTCGCAAAAAAAACTCAGCATCTGCGAAACGCGCCCGCACCACGCGTTGATTGCCTTCGCGGATATTAGTGATGTCCTTGCATTCCATGTTGGAGATGGCAATGAAGAAGTTTCTGAGATTGCCGTCGGCGCGATTCAGGGCGAAGAGCTTCTGATGTTCCCGCATCTCAGACACCAATACTTCCTCCGGGATTTCCAGGGCCTTGGCGTCGAAGGAGCAAAGCACGGCCACCGGATGTTCGACCAGATGGGTTACCGTATCCAGCAATTCCTCGTCGACGCGCCAGGAAAGTTTTTCCTTGGCGGCGGCGGCCAGCAGCAAAGCCCGGATTTTCTCCTTACGTTCACCCTGATCCGCGATCACCTTCGCCTTGCGCAAAGCGTCGAGATAGTTTTGGCGATCCGCCTTTACCGGCACCGATTTGTCGTGAAGGAAGCGATGGCCGAAGCTGCGACCCGAGCTTTCCACTCCGGCGAAAGCCATGGGGATGACCTTGTTTCCCAAGAGAGCGGTAAGCCAGGTGACGGGGCGCACGAAAGGCGCGCCTTCTCCGTTGCCCCAGCGCATGGTCTTGTACCAATGGATTTCCGAGAAAATCTTCGGGAAAGCCTCCGCCAGGATTTCCAGGGCCTCACGGCCCTTTTTCTCCGCCTCGGCGCAAAGATATCCGTCCTGGATTTTCAATTGATCCGGGTTCAGGCCGTTCTTTTGGGCGAAGCCCAAGGCCGCCTTGCTCCAACCGCCGGAAGCTTCCTTGGCCATGTTCGCGGGCGGACCTTTGAGGCTGAGTTTTTGATCCGGTTGCTTGAGGCGTATGGAGGCGATGGAAACGGCGATGCGTCGGGGCGTAACGAATACCTTCACGTCTTTCGCGTCGAGCTTGGCGGGGCCGAGATGTTTTTCGATCAGCCCGGGCAAATCGCGCAGCAAAGGCCCGAAAACCCGCGCCGGCATTTCCTCCACGCCCAATTCCACGAGCAAGGGGGCGACGGCGTCCTCGGCGTGGCGCGGAGCGTCCAAGACCATGGTTCGGGCGCCTCCGTCCATTTCCGTCTTCGCGGTCGGGGCGGGGGATAGCAAGGGAAAACCCAACGCCTCCCGGTTTTTCAGCCAGGCCTCGGCTACGGTCTTGGCCAAGGTGCGCACGCGCAGAATATATCCCTGCCGCTCGTTCACCGAAACGGCTCCGCGCGCGTCCAGCAAATTGAAAGCGTGGCTGGCCTTCATGCAATAGTCGAAGGCCGGGGCGGGCAATTCGGCCGCGCAAAGCCGGAGGCATTCTTTCTCATAGCGGTCGAAGAGCAACGCATGCAAGGCCGGATCGCTTTCCTCGAAATTGTGCCGCGAGTATTGCACCTCGTTCTGATGGTAAATGTCGCCGTAGGTCACGGCATCGTTGTACTTCACCTTGAACACGCTGTCGGTTTTCTGCAAATACATGCACAGGCGTTCGAGCCCATAGGTGATCTCGCCCATGATCGGTTTCAGATCCAGCCCGCCCACTTGCTGGAAATAGGTGAACTGGGTGATCTCCATTCCGTCCAGCCACACTTCCCAGCCCAGGCCCCAGGCCCCAAGGGTGGGGGATTCCCAATCGTCATGCACGAAGCGGATGTCGTGCTCGGCCGGATCGATGCCGATTTCCCGAAGTGATCCCAGATAAAGGGCGACGATGTCGAGCGGATTCGGCTTCAGCACCACCTGGAATTGAAAATAATGCTGCAGCCGGTTCGGGTTATTCCCGTAACGTCCGTCCTTGGGCCTGCGGCAAGGTTCGATGAAGGCGGCGCGGAACGGTTCCGGGCCCAAGGCGCGCAAAAACGTGGCCGGGTTGAAGGTGGCCGCGCCCTTTTCCATGTCATAGGATTGGGCGATCAGGCATCCCTGTTTGGCCCAATAGCTCTGCAGGGTCAGTACCAGGTCCTGGAAATTCATGGAAGGGGAAAAATGCCTATTTTAAGCACCGAATGGAACGGAAAAAAGGATTGACTTGCACTGTGCAAACCCCCAACAAAACTACGAAAGAGGTGTTGCGGAAAAGCCGCGCGGGTGCGGAAATCGAGCGATTCGATAATCTAGAGAAAATGTTCGCGAGCTGGGAAAAGTGAAGTCGGTTTCCCAGACCAAAAGTTTCACCAAAGACATCAAACGCATGGCCAAGCGGAGGAGGGATTTGGCCAAAATGCGGCAGGTGGTGGGGCGATTGGCGCGCGGCGAAACCTTGGACGCGAAATTCCGGGATCACCCATTGCGCGGAGAATGGATCGACAGCCGCGATTGCCATGTGGAACCGGATTGGGTGTTGATTTATACTGCCGACGCAGCGTCCTTGCGGCTGGAAAGAACCGGAACGTACGCGGATTTGTTCGAATAGAAGCAGTAGGAGGAAAGCCCTATTGAGATAGCCTGCGCGAAATCGCTAGGGATAAAGAGGTTCCAACTCAGGTTCAATTTGACTGCGGA
>JBGPFT010000325.1:0-2866 GCA_041483475.1 Fibrobacteria bacterium
CGCCAGGCCGTGAATCTGGGGCGCTCCCTGCGCGCCGAACGGAACATCAAGAACCGCCAGCCGCTGCGGCGGCTTATCCTGGCGGCCAGGAGTCAGGAACAACTGAATTGGATTCGCTCCTTGGAGGACTTAATCCGCGACGAATTGAACGTCAAGGAAATTCAAATCACGCTGGACGAATCGTCGTTCGTCACCTACAAGGCCAAGGCCAATTTCAAAACCCTCGGGCCTCGGCTCGGGAAATCCATGAGGGCCTTGGCCGACGCCGTGGCCAAGCTCGGGCATGATGAGATTCAGGCTGTCCCGAAGGGGCAGCCATTGCTTGTCCAGGGTGTAACGTTAACGGCTGAGGATTTGCAAATCGTCCGCGAGGTGAAGGAAGGAATGGCCATCATGGTTTCTCCGGAACTCACCGCAGCCCTCGACACGATAGTGGACGAACCGCTGCGGCTGGAAATGCTGGCGCGGGAAACCGTAAGCCGCGTCCAGAACCTGCGGAAAGAGGCCGGACTTTCCGTCACCGATTCGATCCAAGTGTGGTTTGAAGGCATTTCACCGCTGCTTCTCAAGGCCTTGGAAGCCCATAATGCCTATATTTCCGCGGAAGTTTTGGCGGTTTCGCTCCGATTTGACGGCGGGGGCAAAGGTGTCTCCTATGAATTGGATTTGGAGGGCGAAAAGGCCCGAATCACCGTCCAGCGAAAGGATCCATGAAAAAAGCAAAAAGGAAAGCGCCGGCATCGAAGCCGAAAAGCGCGGGTAAGGTCAAGAGGGGTAAGGCCAAGAAAAAAGCGCCGGTCAGGAAATCCGTCGCCAAACCGAAAAGCGCGGCTCAATCCAAGGCCCCGCTTAAAAAACGCAATCGCTTGACCAAGGAAGAACTCAAATACTTCGAGCGCCTGCTCAACGACAAGAAAGAAACCTTGATTCAGGAGCTGGGCTATCTCGAGGACAACACCATGCGCCTCAACGCCAAGGACGGCGCCGGCGACCTTTCCAGCCACGCCTATCACCTCGCCGACCACGCTACCGAAACCCAGGATCGCGAACAGGCCTTTCACATGGCCAGCCGCGAAGGGCGCTATCTCTTCTATCTCGAGGAGGCGCTCGACCGGGTGCGCGCCGGAACCTACGGTCTCTGCAAAAACTGCGGAAAAATCATCCCCAAGGCGCGCCTGGAAGCCGTGCCCACGGCCAAGATGTGCATTCAATGCAAGTCCAAGCAGGAACAGGCCGTGGAAGTGGAAATCGCCGTCTAGCCAATCCCCTAAAGTTGACTTGATTTGACTTGGATTCGGCATTCCCAAAGCCATACAATGGGGGCGAGGAGGAACCGCCATGCCAACACAAAGGCGCTCCGGGCCTGATACCGATGGATTCTCGCTGTTGGAATTGTTGATCGGATCCTTGATCCTGTTTCTAATCCTGGGCGGGAGCGTCCTGGTGGCCCGAAACGCGTCCACCTCCACTCCGCAAAGCCGGGATCTGTCCGATTATTCGTCGCGGCTCAGCGATTTCGTGGACAGCATTCGCAATTACAACAACCTGAATCCCAACGCCCTCCCCAAAAATTCCCAGCAATTGCGCATTTCCGCTTCCCCGGTGGACACGGTGCGCTGGTACGTATACGACAATACCAGCGCGGCCCCGTACACCCAACCCGCCGGCCTTTTCCTGCTCACGGCCAAGCTCACCTGGAAAAAACAGGGGCGGGTGCACGCCATAGAAACCTCCACCTTGCTCAACCAACAATGACGGAAATGCGGATGCTTGCGCGTCGCGATCCCTCGCGCGAACGGGGATCCTTTCTCCTGGTGGTTTTGGCCCTGGGGGCTGTCCTGTTGATGGTGGCTTACACCACCTTGCTGGTTTTGCGCAATTCCTCGAAGATGGCCGGCATGCAGCGCCGGGAATACCAGGATCTGAACGCGGCCGAAGCCGGAATCATCCGCATGCAATACCGCCTGAACCAGGCCGGCGGCCTATGCAACGGATGGTTCAGCAAGGCGGACTCGGACAACATCGTCGCGGCTTTGATCCCCACCCTCGACAGCCTTCCCAGTTCCTACGGAAGCACGCGTGCCGTTCGCATGAACACTTTCAACATCCTGCCCGGCCGGCCCATGCGCATCCGCTTCTCCGCCACCGGTGGCCGGCTCCTTTCCGGCGGCGGCTTCGACAGCTCCAGCACCCATGTCCTCAGAGGGACGGTGCGCATGGCCACCCTGGCGGATTTTGCGGCCTTCTCCGAACTGCCCTTGAAAATCGGAGCGGGAAGCGCCTGGTACGGAAAAGTGCATGGCGACAGCGTCCATGTCGGCCAGGGCGCGACTTTCAACCAGGAAGTGACCTATGTCCGGGGCCTGGATTATCACGATCCGCCGGGCACCTTCAACGATCCCAATTCGGTGACCTACAAAAAAGGCAAACGGCAGCTTTCGGACAACCCTTTCACCCTGAACCGGATTTTCATCAGCAATTCGGAGGCGGGAAGACCTGCCTGCTCGGGAGCGCCGGCCAAAACCTATCAGGACCTCGCCGCTGGAAACGTGTCGGGAGAGAGGAAGGGGTTCTCTTACACCGGGGCCACCACGCCCGTCTACATCTCCTTGGACTCCATCCAACCGAAAACCATATCCGGCAGCCCTTATGTTTGCTGGAGGGTTTACAAAGTCGACAGCCTTAAATCCCCCACTTCCTATCCTCCCATTGCCGCCGGGGCCCTGCTGGCCTGGGATTCCGTGCTTGCGAGCAATTTCAACGGGGTGGTCTACGTCCAAGGCAACGCCTGGATGGGCGGAACCCTGAGGAACTATTCCCTGACCATCGCCTCCACGGGAAACATCTATGCCACGCATAACGTCAC
>JBGPFT010000326.1:0-2864 GCA_041483475.1 Fibrobacteria bacterium
GCCTGCGCCTCGGTAAAAACAGCGACCGGCGCGACCTGGGTCTGGATGGGATGATCGGGTATTGGACAAGGCACAACCAATTACAGGGCCAAGACGCCTGGCAGCATTGGTATGCCAACCTGGAATGGACGTGGAACATCCAGGTTCTGCATTTAGGGGAAGATTAAAAGCCCCATTTGTTCCCACAAATCATCCAATCCCGTTTTCTGCAATGAACTCACGGGCAGCGGAAGTTGAGGCAACCCGTGGCAGCGGGCGATGGCTTCCAGGGATTTTTTTAATTCCGATTTCTTGAGCTTGTCGGATTTCGCGGCCACGGCCAGCAAAGGAATGCCTCCGCGCAAAATCCATTTCAAGGCGGCGTGATCCACCGGACTGTCGGGCAAACGAATATCGACCAGATAAACCACTCCGCGGGGGGAGGAGGAATCGAAGTAGGCGCGCAACGCCGATTCCATGTCGCGCCGGATCCCGTGTCCGGCCTTGGCATAGCCGAATCCGGGAAGATCCACGAGGTGGAAGGCGTCGTTCACGCGGTAAAAGTTGATGAGCCGGGTCTTGCCTGGAGAACTGCTGGAACGCGCCAGGGATTTGGAACCGATCAAGGCGTTGATCAAGGAGGATTTGCCGGCGTTGGATCGTCCCGCCAGGGCGATTTGCGGCAGCCCGTCTTGGGGAAAACCCCGCGCGTCCGGCGCCGTGACCGCCAGGACGGTGGAAATGACTTTCATCCCTGCGAGGCCAAATCCACCCGACCTTCGAAAGCGCGTCGCATGGTGATTTCGTCCACGAATTCAAGATCGCTGCCCGCGGGCAACCCCCGCGCCAACCGCGTGACGCGCGCGGAACCGGCCTGCATGCGCTGCACGATATAGGTCGCGGTGGCCTCGCCCTCAGCATGGGTGCCCAGGGCCAGGATGATCTCGGAGGCCCCGGAACTGCGCTCCAGCAATCGAGCCAAATTGAGTTGATCGGGTCCCACCCCGTCCAGGGGTGACAACACGCCCCCCAGGACATGGTATACGCCGCGATAGCTGCCCAAACGCTCGAAAGCCGCGATATCCGAAGGTCGCTCCACCACGCACAGCAGGGACTTGTCGCGGCGCGGGGCGGAACAGACGGGGCAAAGATCGGCTTCGGCGTAATTGCCGCATTCGGCGCAGGGATGAATGCCGCGGCGCGCCTCGACCAAAGCCCGGCACAGCGCCTCCACCTCCTCGACGGGTTCGGCCAGCAGGTGAAAAGCCAGGCGTTGGGCCGATTTTCGGCCGATGGAAGGGAGGTCCGCAAGCCTGTCTATCAAGGCTTCCAGCCGCGTGGATCGCGATGCCGTCATGGGCTCAAGGTAGATTTTTTGATAGTTTACCCGCGCCTTACCGGGCGCAATTCACATGGATTCCGGATCGCCGAAATAAATAAATGGACGCCTCCCCAAAACCTTCCCTCCGCGGCGCGCTCGCATTCGCCCTCACGGCGCTGTGGGGTTCGGATCCGGTGTCCGCCGCGGGCGGGCCGGGATCACCGACGCCGATTTCCATTCTCATGCCGGACAGCAACGCACGCCCACTACCGGACAGCGCGCGATCCGAGGAGGCGGTGAAACTCTCGGCCCAGGGAATGTTCGCGACGGAAAAGGCGGCGGCGGGAGACACCGTGGAATACCGGTTGCGCGTCGAGTGGAAGGACATGCAAATCCCCGTGGTGGTGCTGGCCCCGGAAAGCCTGGAGACGCCGGGATTCCACGTGGCGGGGCAAAGCGCCACGCACCGGAAAACCGCGGAAAACGGCGAAGTCCGGAACGTCACCGAATTCGCGTACAAACTGGTGCCCAAGGCTCCCGGCAGCGCGCGGGTGGCCTCGTTGAAGCTGCGCTATCTCACCGGGCTGTCCAGCCGCGAGGAAGCGCTGTACGTCCCGGGCGCTTTTCTCGACATCGCTCCGGCGAAAATCCCCCTGCGGGATCGCGGATGGTTTAGAGCCCTGCTGCTCGCCGGCTTCGCAGTGGCCGCGATTATGGGGGGACTAAGCGCGTGGAAAGCCGCCCAATCCAAACGGCAACGGACGCAGAACTCGCGAAACAAGGATTTCGCGCCGTCCTTCCGCGCCCTGAAAGGACGATGGAATACGGCGGAAAGCCGCGCCTGGATCGAGGATGCCGAACGCCTTAGCTGCGAATTTCTCGGGCAGCAACTGGGGGCGGAAGCCCCTGCCTCCGCCCGCTTCGACGCCCTGCTGGACCTTTATCTCGGCCAAAGCCCCACCAAGGCCAACGGCCCCGAGGAAATCGCGGGCTGGGACCGGCTGCGCGATCTCTTCCGCCATGCCCGCTACGCGGGCGGACGCAAAGAACCCCATGAACTGCAGGATGCCTACCGCGTCCTGAAAACCTGCCTTCACATCACCGGAGAAGAGGAACCATGACGCAAACGACTCGAGTCGACATGCAAGCCCTGAACGAACGCGTACGCCAGGAAGGGGAATTCCTTCAGAAAATCCTGGATGAAATGAGCCGCACCGTGGTGGGCCAGAAGCATATGCTGGAAAGCCTGCTCATCGGCGTTTTGGCCGATGGCCATGTGCTGCTCGAAGGCGTGCCGGGTCTAGCCAAGACCACGGCCGTGAAGGCGCTGGCTTCCGCCATCTCCTGCCATTTCAGCCGCATCCAGTTCACGCCCGATTTGCTGCCTGCGGATCTCATCGGCACCTTGGTGTTCAACCCCAAAAGCGGAGAGTTCCACGTGAAGCGCGGGCCGGTGTTCGCCAACATCATCCTGGCCGACGAAATCAACCGCGCGCCTTCCAAGGTGCAGTCGGCCCTACTCGAAGCCATGCAGGAAAAGCACGTCACCATCGGCGACACTACC
>JBGPFT010000327.1:0-2845 GCA_041483475.1 Fibrobacteria bacterium
CGAATGACACATCACCGGCAACCCAAGGAGTGTTTGCCATGCATTTTAACGAACTGAACCTTAATCCCACCATTTTATCCGCCTTGCAGGCCAAGGGTTATGAAACCCCTACGCCTATCCAGGCGGCTGCCATACCTCCGGTTCTGGCCGGAAAGGACTTGTTGGGCTGCGCCCAGACAGGAACCGGAAAGACCGCGGCCTTCGCATTGCCCATGTTGCAAAACTTGGCGGCGCGCGGCATTCCGAATCCCCGGCGCGTCCGAGCGCTGGTACTCGCGCCCACGCGGGAATTGGCCCTGCAAATCGGGGAAAGCTTCCAGGCTTACGGTCAGGGGCTGAACCTGCGCACCACTACGATTTTCGGAGGCGTCAACGACTTTTCCCAAAAACAGAAGCTCCGCCAGGGCGTGGACATTGTAGTGGCCACACCGGGCCGCCTCCTGGATTTGCACGAACAGCGAGCCTTGTCCTTGGGCCAGGTCGAAATCTTCGTGCTGGACGAAGCCGACCGCATGATGGACATGGGTTTTATCCACGATGTGCGGCGCATCGCCGCCTTGCTACCCGCCAAGCGGCAAACCCTGTTCTTTTCGGCCACCATGCCGCCGGAAATCCGCGCGCTGTCGAAAAGCCTGCTGCACAATCCCGTGACCGTGGAAGTCGCCGCGGTTTCCGCAATGGCCGAGAACATCGATCAGGCGGTGTATCACGTCTCCCGGAATCTGAAGCCCACTTTGTTGCGCCATTTGCTGTCCGATCCCGGTATCAGCCGGGCGCTGGTTTTTACCCGCACCAAGCATGGAGCGGACCGCGTCTGCAAGGCTTTGGATCGAAGCAACCTCCGGGCCGATGCCATCCACGGGAATAAGACCCAGGGAGCGCGCCAGCGCGCGTTGGCGGGATTCAAGGCGGGAACGGTGCGCATCCTGGTGGCCACCGACATCGCGTCCCGCGGTATCGACGTCACGGACATCTCCCACGTCTTCAATTACGACCTCCCCGAGGTTCCGGAAACCTATGTCCACCGCATCGGCCGCACCGCCCGGGCCGGAGCTTCCGGCACGGCCGTGACTTTTTGCGACATGGAAGAGCGCTCCTATCTGGCGCAAATCGAAAGGCTCACCCGGCAACGCATCAGGGTGATGACGATCCCGGATTCTTTGCCGCCGGAAAGCCAGGTTCCGCGGCCACCGCAAGCGGCCCGGCACGTTTCCGTCCACGCCGAAAGACCGGCCCGCGTTCACGAATCCCGGCCGCATGCGCCGAACCACGCTCCGGGTCCCCGATTCGGCCGAAGGAACGGCCATTCCGATTGGCATAAAAGCGGAAGCCGCAGCACTGGCCGGCGCTGATTGATTAAATTTTCCGCCTCGCCGTGAGCCCGTTACGGCTTGCGGCGGGCTACGGTGCCTGATAGCTCAGCGGTAGAGCAACCGGCTGTTAACCGGTTGGTCGTAGGTTCGAATCCTACTCAGGCAGCCATTTTTCTTAAATACCTGAAAAATATCGGGTTTTCGCTTTTTCCCCGCTATATATTCAATGCATGGTCAAATTCTTCGGCATGGGCTTGGCCTTGGCGTCCTTCGTCCAAGCCGCTCCTCAACCCATGATTTATTGGCTGGACGCCGCGGGATTCGTTTACGCTTCCAATCCCGACGGCACCGGGCGGCAGGCTTTGGTGAGCGGAAGCATCCAGGGATTGAACGGCCCCGATGGGGTGGCTGTGGACACTACGGCCAGAAAAATCTATTGGAGCAATATGGCCGAGTACACGGCCAATGGCAGCCTGCAGCGGGCCAATCTCAACGGCTCCGGGGTTGAATATGTGATCCGGGTCGGCGGAACGGCGAGCACGCCCAAACAAATCCAATTGGATTTGGTGAACGGAAAAATCTACTGGTGCGCCCGCGAGGGATTCGTGGTCCAGCGTTCCAATCTGGACGGTTCGCAGGTGGAAAACCTGGTCTCCGGACTCCAGAATCCTGTCGGCATGGAATTGGATATCGCCTCAGGATTCTTTTATTTCAGCGACCGCTTCGGGGGCTTCATCGCGCGTGCCCACATGGTTATGCCCTTGGGCCAAACCGCCGCCAACCGACGGGACGTGGACACCTTGATCCGGGGCCTGACGCGGCCGATTGACCTGGCGCTGGACCTGCCGGGCGGCAAGATTTATTGGACCGATCGTACGGAAGGAACGGTACATCGCGCCGGCATGAACGTCCCCCTGGGACAAACCTCCTCCAACCGCACCGACATCGAAACCTTGGTGCGCAATCTCGTCGAACCCATCGGCATTTCCCTGGACCTGATCGGCGGCAAGATCTATTACACTGAACTGGCGGGCAAGGTCGATCGCTCCAACCTGGACGGCTCCGGCGCGCAAACTTTATGGCAGAAGGCGGGAGGCGCGGCCTTCACCGGCATCACCTACACGATGGTTGACCTGAATCCTTCGCCTGTGCATTTTCGTGTTTCACCCGCAACCCATCCACGGCTGATTTCCAGGCTGCTCGGCTGGTTCGACGCTTTAGGCAGGGCCGTTTCCCCTTTTCGTCTTTGACCGCGGTCCGATTCAATCGGTTTCTCCAACCCGGGAATTTCCATTTGATTTAGGGAGCGCGATCTATCTTTGCCCTCCATGCTGGTTTCCCGATATCTGGTCAAAACCCTGCGCGAAGCCCCGGCCGGAGCCGAGCTTCCCAGCCACGTTTTCCTGCTGCGCGGCGGCTATGTCAAGCAACTGGCTTCGGGGCTTTATACCGAAATGCCGCTGGGACTGCGCGTGCTCCGGAAAATCGAGAACGTAATCCGCGAGGAGATGAACCGCATCGGCGGCCAGGAG
>JBGPFT010000328.1:0-2844 GCA_041483475.1 Fibrobacteria bacterium
CCAATCCCTGCATCGCCCATCCCATTATGTGGGAACGGGTGATGATGAACAAAAACCGGCCCAAAATCCTGGTGGTGGATCCCCGCCGCACCGAAACGGCCGCGGCCGCCACGCGCCATTACGCCCTGGCCCCCAAATCCGATTTGGCCTTGTGCTACGGCTTGGCGCATATTCTGATCCGCGAAGCTTGGTTGGATCGGGATTTCATCGGAGAACACGTCACCGGATTCGAAAGCTTCGCCCGCCATGTGAAGGATTATCCGCCCGAAGCCACGGCCTTGGCCACGGGACTTTCCGTCGCCGACTTGGGGGAATTCGCGCGTACGATTCACGAGGGAAAAGCCGTGAGCTTTTGGTGGACCATGGGCGTCAACCAAAGTCATGAAGCCGTGCGCACCGCCCAGGCCCTGATCAACCTGGCCTTGATCACCGGCAATATCGGCAAACCCGGCACCGGGGCCAATTCCATCACCGGGCAGGCGAATGCCATGGGCTCGCGCATTTTCAGCAATACGACTTCGTTGGTAGGCGCTCGCGATTTTTCCGATGCCCATCAGCGCAAGGACGTGGCCGACATACTTGGCATCGATCCGGATCGCATTCCCACCAAAAATTCCCTGGCCTATGATCAAATCGTGGACGGGGTTTGCGAGGGGCGCATCAAAGGGCTTTGGGTGATCGCCACCAATCCCCTGCATTCCTGGGTGGATCAAGATCGATTGAAAGCGGGCTTGGAGAAACTCGATTGCTTGGTGGTGCAGGACATGTACGCCAACACCGACACCGCCAAATTGGCCCACATTGTTCTTCCCGCCGCGGGCTGGGGCGAGAAAGAAGGCACCTTCATCAATTCCGAACGCCGCATCGGATTGCTCAAGAAGGTGGCGCGCGCGCCGGGTCGGGCCCTGGCCGACTTCCATATTTTCCGTTTGGTGGCCGGGTATTGGGGTTGCGGCGATTTGTTCCGCGGCATCGAATCTCCCGAAGACGCCTTCCATCTCATGAAGCGCCTTTCCGCCGGCAGGCCCTGCGATTTCTCCGGCATCCGCGATTATATCCACATCGACGAAAAGGGCGGCATTCAATGGCCCTATCGTTCGGGCGCTTCCGACGAAGCCCAGGAGCGACGCCTGTTCGCGGACGGGATTTTCTTCACCTCGGACGGCAAGGCGAAGCTCTTATTCGATCCGGTACGTCCGCCGGACGAGTTGGTTTCGCCGGAATATCCCTTGGTGCTGCTGACCGGGCGCGGCACTTCGGCCCAATGGCATACCAATACGCGCACGGCCAAATCATCGGTGCTGCGGAAGCTTTATCCGCAAGAATGCTATGTCGAGATGCATCCCGACGACGCCGCAAGCTTCAAGATCGTTCCCGAGGATTGGGTCATCGTCCGCACCCGGCGCGGATCGGTGCGCGCCCGCGCCCTCCCCTCGCCCACCGTCCAGCGGGGCCAGATTTTTTTGCCCATGCATTATGAAGGCGTCAACGCGCTGACGCTGTCCTCGTTCGATCCGCATTCCCGGCAGCCTTCGTACAAGCATTGCGCGGCCAGGGTGGAGAAAACCCTCGGGGCCGGCTTGTAATTTTCTTGCCCCGTTTGCTGAAAAAAAATCATAGCCCAACAGGGGTTTGCACCGTACCTTTCAAGGGGCTTGATACGGTGTTGGTGGTTTGGGGGATTCCAGGCGCATTTCCGCAGGGAGAATGCAATGAGAAATTTCCCAATGGCGAGCGGCTTTTTCGTAGTTCGCTTTTTTACGACCCTCTCGCTTGGCGCCCTTCCCGCAGTTTGCGGAACGGTAATCCGGCAATATTCTCCCGACACTTCGAACTTTCCCAACCCCGAGCGCGGCTTCTATAAGCAGGCGTCCGTCAGTGCGAATGCCTTGACTCAGGCGCGAAACTCCGATGCCATCACCTTGGTCCGCACCTATTACCGAATGGACAATTGGCTCACCACATTGTTGCCGCAATCTTTTCTGGATCAACTGGACGCCGATGCGGCGGTGTTGCGTCAGGCGGGAGCCAAGTACATTCCCCGCTTCACCTATAATTTCCCAACCGGCAGTTACGCGAACAGCCCGGATGCCGTGTTGTCGCTGGTCTTGCAGCATATCGCCCAGCTCCAGCCCTATTGGCGCCGCAATGCGGACGTCATTTTCGCGCTGGAGGCTGGCTTTGTGGGCGCGTGGGGCGAATGGCACAGTTCCCTGAACCTGCTTGATCAACCGCCTGCCAACCAGCAAATTCTGCTCGCCCTACTGGGCGCGATGCCTCCGGATCGGAATGTGCTTTTCCGTTACCAGCGGATCAAGCGATCCATACTCGGCGACACACCTTTAGGCGACAACGAAGCGTTCACAGGATCCAATCGCAGCCGGGCCGGTGCGCATAACGATTGCCTCGGAGCCTCCGCCGACGATTGGGGCACCTACGCCACCAATGCCATCCAGGAAAACAAGGATTGGCTGCATCAGGACAACCGCTATGTCGGTCAGGAAGGCGAAACCTGCAACCTCAACAGCCCGCGTTCGGATTGCCCGCAAATGCTAGCAGATTTAGCGTATATGCGTTGGGACGCGCTGAACATCGATTATCACCAAGGGGTGCTGGATTCCTGGAAAACCCAGGGCTGCTTCGAAACCGTGCGCAAAAAACTGGGATATCGCTTCCGGATGGTACGCGGTGAATTTTCAGGCACCCGGATCCTACGAACTCCTTCTCAACCTGCCGGACACGGCAGCCGCGCTGGCCGGGGATTTGCGCTATGCCGTGCGTTTCGCGAATGCAGGCGCGTGGGAATCCACCACCGGATACAATCGCTTGAACCATTCGGTGATC
>JBGPFT010000329.1:0-2843 GCA_041483475.1 Fibrobacteria bacterium
CGCCGGCGTCGCTCGCGCTGGCACTTTGGTGCTGAGCAGTAGGATTGATTTGAAATTTGAGGGAATGGCCGAAAGGTTTGGCCACATGCTGCACACCGCTTGATTTCCATGAAATTTCTCCATACATAAAATGTGTATGGAGCTTGCACGAGCGGGATATTGCATGGCCAACACCTGCGCCTCAGGCATGGGGAAAGCGGAGAGGAAATGGAGCGGGATATTTCCCCGCAAAAACTGGTGCGTTACCGCGATAACTGGTATCTGGATGCTGTTGGTACGGAGGCTGAACCCGCGTCAGGCCGCGGATTTGCGCGCCAGCAATTCCCGGATCAGCCAGGCGCAGATGGGCAAATGCAGCTTTTCGAATTCCAGCCAGCGCCCCAGGGGATCGGAGGGATTGGGGGTGTGCAAGGCGTAGACGTTGCGCTCCGCGACGCGCACGCAGGTCAGGTAGCGGCCCGAAACGGTGGTGAGCCAGTCCAAGGTGAGGAAGTCGAACAGGGGCGCCGAGCCCACGGTGTTGGCCGGGGCCAAAAGGCCGGTGACATCCACTTCGCGCTCGGGGAAATCCTCGTCGAGAACGCGCTGCGCCGGCTCGCCCTGCGTGACGATCAAGTCGGGTTCGAGAAAGGAGAGCTCGGCTTTGGCGAAAGTGCGGCATTGCTTGAATACTTCGTCCGGCATCGGCTCATTCTTCCCTGTGCGGGAACATTTGGCGGCGTGGATCATCGCGAAAAAGGGGATCGGGGAGCCGCCGGTGAGTTCCTTGGAAAGGAGTTTGCGGATCAGATGTAACGTCCCTTTCTGCTGCGGCCCGGCTTCGGATTCCACCGTGCTTTCAAAGGCGATGCGCCGCCCGGCGAGATCGAGGGAATCGCCGCCGGCGTCCAGCGCCACCACCACCACCTTGGTCAACTCCCCATAGCGCGAGCCGACATAGGCCTCCGAGCCGTGGCTCAGGGCGTCTTTTCCCGCGCCCGCGGCGGATTCGCAGAAATCTTGATGGGGACAGGCGAAGCCTTTGGCGGCGATCTTTTCCCGATCGTAGAACTCGCGCAGGCGATTCGGAAATGTGGCTGGCGGGGTCCGCATGGAGGTTTTAGATTTCGCGAAGGATAGCAAACTTGAAACGGGGCGGATTCCCGCTTTTAATATCTTTACACCCCCTGCGCCTAGTGCGGGCGCGGCTTTCCAGGCGAAAAATCCATGATCCTGAACACCCTCCTCGCCAAGATTTTCGGCACCAGCCACCAGCGCGAAATCAAGCGCATTTTGCCCATGGTGGAAGCCGTCAACGTCCTGGGCCCCGCCATGGAAGCCCTGGACGACGGCGCGTTGGCGGTAAAAACCGTCGAATTCCGCGTCGAACTGGCCGCGGGCAAGACGTTGGACGACATCCTGGTGCCGGCTTTCGCCGTTTGCCGCGAAGCCGCCGATCGCCGCCTGGGCCTGCTCAACATCCTCAATCCGGAATTCGCTTTCGATTTCAAGCGGCTATCCGGCACTTCATGCCAGTTGGCCGAGGAGGCGAGGCAGAAACTTTCCGAGCACGTCGAGCATCACACTTTGCATTTTCCCGCTTCGTTCTACGCCGAGATCCGAAAGTTGTATCCGGAGAGCCGCTACCCGTTCCGCTATCGCCCCTTCGACGTGCAGATCATCGGCGGCATCGTATTGCATGAAGGCCGCGTGGCCGAAATGAAGACGGGCGAAGGCAAGACGGTGGTGGCCACCTTGCCCGTGTACCTGAACGCCCTTTCCGGCAAGGGCGTGCACGTGGTGACGGTGAACGATTATCTGGCCAGGCGCGACGCCGAGAGCATGGGCCGGGTGTACCGATTCCTGGGCCTTACCGTCGGCGTCATCGTGCACGGACTCACAGAAGAGCAACGGAAAACGAGCTACGCCGCCGACGTCACCCACGGGACCAACAACGAGTTCGGGTTCGACTACTTGCGCGACAACATGGCGCATGACCTCGTGGACTGCGTGCAGCGCGAGCTCAATTTCGCCATCGTGGACGAAGTGGATTCCATCCTCATCGACGAGGCGCGCACCCCGCTCATCATCTCGGGTCCCGCCGAGGAGAGTACCGACAAATACCGCAAGGCCAACGAAGTGGTCCGCCACCTGGTCAAGGACACGCATTACACCCTCGACGAGAAGGAGAAGCACGTCTCGCTCACCGAGGAAGGCGTGAACGTATGCGAGAAGCAGCTCGGGCTCGAAAACCTCTACGGCGACCTCAACGTGGAATGGGTGCATCACGTCCAGCAAGCCCTGCGGGCCCATGTCGTCTTCAAGCTCGACGTGGAATACATGGTTCGCAACCGCGAAGTGGTGATCGTCGACGAGTTCACGGGCCGTCTGATGGAAGGTCGCCGCTATTCGGAAGGCCTGCACCAGGCCATCGAAGCCAAGGAGAACGTGCCCATCAAGCGCGAAAACCAGACCTTGGCCACCATCACCTTCCAGAACCTGTTCCGGTTGTACAAGAAATTGTCGGGCATGACGGGCACGGCCGAAACCGAAGCCACCGAGCTCACGCAGATCTACAAGCTCAAGGTGGTGGTGATCCCCACCAACCAGCCCATGGTCCGCGCGGACCAGGACGACGTGGTGTTCAAGACCCGGGGCGTGAAGCTCAAGGAGATCGTCAGCGACATCAAGGAGCGGAACGGGAAGGGACAGCCCATGCTGGTGGGCACGGTGTCCATCGAAAAGTCCGAGGAATTGTCGGCCATGCTCAACCGCGAAGGGGTTCCCCATAACGTCCTCAACGCCAAGAATCACGAAAAGGAAGCCGGCATCATCGCCGAGGCGGGGGTCAAGGGCAAGGTGAC
>JBGPFT010000330.1:0-2840 GCA_041483475.1 Fibrobacteria bacterium
CATTCCATCGATGCCATCACTCCGGTTTCCCCGCGCGATTTCAAGTATTTCTCCGATGGAGATGCGCCGGGCTGAGAGGCTCCAAGCGGCGACGGACGCGGGTTTGAGGACGCGGAGACCGGAGAGGGATCGGCCGGAAAGCCCCAGCGTCACGTTTCCGGCCAGTCGCGAGGAGCCGCTGGCCATTTCCGCGTCCCGAAGCCGCAAGGTGTCCCGATCCCAATCCGCCTTGGCGTGGGCCCGCATGCTCTTTTCCCGAAAAGTGAAGGAGGCGTCAAGATCCGCATCGCCCAGGCCGCGGCGAAGATTCCAGGAAAAGCGCCCGTCCAAATAGGGGCGGAACCGGGAAAGTTTTTGCGCCGATCGAAAGGGAAACCCGCTCACATGCACCGCCTCCGCGATGGCTTCCATGGAATCCTTGTTGGGCATGGCGAAGGACAATCGCCCGAATTCAGGATGGGAAAGATGGAAATCCAACGAAACGCCGGGATGCGCGCCGGGTTTCCTCCATTCCACTTTCCCCTTGCCTTGAAAAATCCCGCTTTTGGAATACAGCCTCGCCGCGCGGAGATCATATCCGGTAGAGGTGACTTCCTGATCCGACACCAAGCTGTCCACCTCGGCCCCGTAAGCGTGCACGCCTTGAAATCGCGCCGTTGCTTGTAGACGTTTGTTCTCGAAGATCCCCGTCACCTGGCCCGAGCGATACGCCATATTGGTGTCGGTCCAGATTCGGGCCCAAGTTTCGAACGGCGAAATCGTCCCTGAGAACTCCCATCTCCCCGGCTTATCCCCATTCCAATGAACATCGAAGATCGAACTGTCGCCCGTGATGACCCGCCCCTCCAAGCCAAGTCCGGGATTCAGACGCAGGGAGGGGATCTCAAATTCGACCGGAAGCTCCCGGCGTCCGATTTTCCAGGCCAAGCCTGCCGCCCTCCCGGAAAAACGAGCCGTACAACGATGCCAGTCCGGTTTTTTCAACCAGGCGGGAGGATGCTGCCATTCTCCTTCAAAACCGACGGAGCCCCGAGCGCTTTTGCCCGCCAAGGCGGCAGCGCCGCCCCGAGCGTCGAGGCGCAAGGTAAAGGCCCAGTCGGATGGCTCGACGAAGCGGAATATTCCCGATCGCACCGCACCCGAAAGCGAGAGATAACGCCCTCTCCAATCGACCACCCCGCGGATCCGCAACGAGCGCAGCCGGGGAAGCCTGTTCGCGATTAGGGGCGAAAGCCATGCGCCGACATTGGACGAGTAAATCTCGAGGGAATCCTCACCTAAAGCCAGATTGCCCCTGTCCCTTACCCCCGTGACGCGCAGCGAATCCAAACCGTATCTTGCCTCGACCCGATACCGGAGATTCCCTCCCCGCCAACGGGACTCCACGAAAAGATCCCCCTCCAAATGCCCGGGACCCTTGGCACCGCTCTGCCAACGCCCGTAGCCGCGCCCTTGCAAACCCTTCAAGCCTTGGCTGCGCCATTGCGCCCGTTCCAGCGTCGCCGTGGTTCCGCCGGGAGGCCGGACGACCAAAATCCTCCAGTCCACGGCCACCGGCACGATGAAACTCAGCGAAGGGAATACGATCGGCCCCGAGGCCCTGGAACCACCGCCTTGAAACTCGGCTTCCACGGAATCCGCCGCCAAACGAACCATGGGGCGCCGGGTCAAGGGGTGTTTCCAATCCAGGAGGCCGGCGGTGGGCGTGGCGAGGAAAATCCGAGCTCGCGTGGATCGAAAAATCGCGGAATCAGCGCGGAAAAAAAGCAGCGGGGAAACCCGAACCCCGTGAACCCGGAAACTCCACTCACCCACCCGGTGCTCCGAGCGCAAATAGCCCTCGGCCGCCTTGGCCAACACGAAAAAAACCAGGGGAATGCCGATCAGCAAGGCCAGCAGACCCACCCAAGAATTGTGGAAAAATCGAAGCAGGATGGCCATCGCCGCCAAAGACCCGGGAATGCGAACCGCGCGGCCCCGGCTTAACTCACGTAAAATACTTAATGCGCCTCGCCGGATTTAAGTTTATGTCCGCCGGAAAGCCCGGCCAACCCTGAGACCCGAATGGACAAGAACGCAACCGGAGCCAACACCTACCAGCTCGAATGTCCGAGTGACCTCGACTACGTGCAGCCTTTGCGGCATTTCGTGGCCGAACTGGCACGCCTGGAAGGTTTTCCCAAGAAGTTCTGCTTCCGCACCGAGATCCTGGTGGATGAGCTCTGCACCAACGCCGTGGTCCACGGCTCCGAGGAGCCGCACGGGGAAATCCAAGTGTGCGCCGCCTTCCACCCCGATCGGATGGATCTTTCGGTGCAGGATCACGGCGGGCGTCCGGAAAAGCTGGAAGTGCTGCGGACGGCGGTTTACAGCCCGCGCCCGCCGCATAGCGAGACCAAGGGCCGGGGGCTGGTCATCGTGCAGATGTTGAGCGACGATCTCAAGCTGAACCTCACCGATTCGGGCCATACCCAGGTCCACGTTACCAAGCTGCGCGAGGAGGACGATGCGGAATCCTCTCCCCGCAACGTGCTGTTCGAGGGCGGATCGTGAAAATCACCGAGGCTCAAAGCCGCGTCGACCCCCGTGTGACGCACCTGCACTTTGAAGGAGAACTCAACGCCGATAGCTGTGAGACGGTGGCCCGGGTATGTCAGGGACTGCTCGACGCCCGCAAGCACTATATCGCCGCGGTGATGGACGACGTCACCTTCATCACTTCCCCCTTCCTTGGCGCCCTCATGGGGTGCAAATTGCGGCTGGTCGAAAAGGGCGGGAACATGGTGCTGGTGGGTCTGAGCCTCCCCCTGCGGGAAAAGCTCGTACTCTTGGGCGCCGAC
>JBGPFT010000331.1:0-2839 GCA_041483475.1 Fibrobacteria bacterium
CCGATGCCGGGAACGGACGCGAAATTTAGGAAAAATCGGGGGTAGCGCGTAACTTCAGGGCTTAGGGCGCCACCACCTTTTCAATCTTGTTTTGCTTCCAAAGCGTTGTGTTGCGCACGGCCCCCTTTTCGTCCCATTCGGTACTTAAGCCCTCCAACAGTCCTTGTTCCCAATTTTTTTCGCTTTCCTTTTTCCCGTTGGGATACCAAGTCATCGCTTTGCCATGGGGCTTTCCGCCCGAATACGGCAGCTCGCCGCGCTTGTTGCCATTCGGATACCAGAACTCAGTGATGCTGTCGAGCAAGCCGCCCCGGTAATGTTCCTCCATTTGAACCTGGCCATTCAGGTAATAGCGGGTGTCCGCTCCGTGCCGTATGTAGTTGCCGGCGGAATCTCGGTAGACAAAGAAAATTTCCTTGGGACGCCGGCTAAGATGCCGGACAATCCTTTGTTCCAGCCATTTTCCGTCGGCGGACATGATTTTTTCCCGGTTGGGCGATGGCGGAGGTGACCCGAAACAGCCCGCAAGGTGAATGACCAGGGCGCCCGCGCACAAGGTTCTAATGGACATGCATTTCCTCCGGTTTGGGGGCCAAACTATCCAATAACCGTATCAGGCGCTCCTGAATTGCGGGGATCCGGAAGGATTGGATGTGCCCGCAAGGCGATTGTTCCCAATACCATTTCGGTTCTCGCGCCAACGCGAAAATCTCCCGCGAGAACCGGGCATCATTCACCGGATCCTCGGTACAAACGGTTACCAAGGTTGGCGTGGGGGCGATGCCGGGGATGAAGGGAATGGGAGATTCACTTTCGCTGATCAACAAATACACCAAGGGCTGCAAGGGCCAAGTCAGCCAATGCTTCGCCAAGTCCGACTTGGCGATCCGTCGATAGGAAGGGAAAGCCGCGTCCACGACGGCCAAGGTCGTTTTGTCCTTGGATCCCCACTCGGCGAGACAACGCGTGAGAATGGCGCCCCCCAGCGATTGCCCGACCAGCACTAATTGACCGGAATAAGCGGGTAGCAGGCTGTCCGCGACGAAACGCAGGGCCGCCCGGCCGCTTTCAACGCTGCTGGGCCGGGAAGCCTCACCTTCCGATTTTCCGTAGCCGGCATAGTCGAAAACGAACAAATCGTAGCCATGATGAAGAACCCAGGTGAACGCCAGGTAATGCGCGGTGAGGTTTTGGGCGTTGCCGTGAAAGAGCACGAATAATCCGCGCGGAGGGTCACCGCCATCGTGCAAACAGATCCGACCATGCAGCTTCGATCCGTCCCGGGTTTTGAAAAAATGATCCGTATATTGGATTTTCAATTTTTCGGGCACCACATAGATTCTTTTGCTGGGATAGTAGAACAGGCTATTGCATCCCAAACAGAGCATTCCCAATACCGGGAAAACCAGCCTCCGCCTTTTCAAAAATACCGCGACCATGTCCCCGAGGCCCGTCCGACACCGTCTTGGTTGCAAATGCCCAGGCGGATGTCGGAATTTTGCCCCGGCGAAATCCTGTATTCCAACGTGGCGTCCCTTTCCATTTTACCCATCTCAAAAATAGGGAGATACTGCCTGAATTCCACCAGGATTGAATTGGAGACTCCGGCTGAAATCCTTCCTCCGATCCGGAATTGCGGACCGATGGAAGGGCGCCAATCGGCTTCGCTGATCCCTCGTATCTTCACTTGCGCAAGGGCATATGGTACCGCGATGACGGGGCCCTCCCACCATCCTGCCGCACCTGCACCCCCTTCCATCTGGTAGGAAAGCCCCGCCGCATGCGCCCCCCGGGGACGACTCTCCCCGCCGACCCTGAACGCCCAAGAAGGTGGATGCTGGATTCGATCCATGGGGGTAAGGGATTGCATGCTCAAGATGTCCAGGGTATTCAATTCCACGCCACGCGGCACCCGATTTTCCCCGGCAAAAAACCGAACCCGGATTTTGAGTGCTTCGATTTGGCTTCCCGGCAAGAAACCGGCTTCCCGGGCGTTGAAGTCATGGTAAATGAAACGGGTCCCCAAGTCCATGAACGCGCTGTAGTCGGACAGTCCGAGGGATGTGGAAAAAATCCTGGAGCCGTGGCCGGATTCGGGCGGAGAAACACGGCCATCGGCGCGCACGGGATAGACATCGGAGCCGCCCGGTAAGAGGGCGCGAACTTGCAAAAGACGCTCTTGCTTCTCGCTCCAGGAAACGCTGTCCTTGCCATGGGAGCGTCGCTTCCGATATTGGACCCAATCCAGGCCCGCGTCCAACACGGCCGCTACGGTATCCGTCGAGAACGGATTTCCTTTTGCCAATAAGGAATCGGGGTTGGGATCGCCTAGGATTTCGCGCAGAAAATTTCGCTCCCGATCTCCCATGAGGGAAACCTTCAATCGAAAGGAATTCAAAAGCGACGGCCGCCAATGAAGATCGCGAACCAATCCTGGGGATTGGACGACGCGCTTCACGGTTTCCGCCGGGATCACCGCCCCATGCCATCGGAAATCGGACAGATTCAAGCGGGGGTCGGCCGCTTCGAGCAGGGTCAGGATGTTATAGGAGCAGTTCTCAGTGAAGAAGAAATAATCCATCCAGCAGGCGCCCACTTCCCAAATATGTTCCAGCAGATATTCCATCGCTTCCGGGTTCAGGTTCAATTCGTATTCCCACAGATCCCGGCTTTCGAGGCGGGAATATTTTTGGATGGAAAGGAAATACGGCACGATGCCGTAGGTCCCCCGATACGCGCCCAATACGCCCTTGTAAACGAACGACAGGTTATCGTGGGGCGGGACCGCCGCCGCGTAGGTAATGCCGTAATTGAGCAGGGCGCGGCTGCCGTCGCCGGA
>JBGPFT010000332.1:0-2826 GCA_041483475.1 Fibrobacteria bacterium
CCTCTTTGATTTCGCATAACGCCTCCAAGGGCACCCATTCCCCGGCGGGAGCGCGCAGGACCAAGCGGGAAATGGCTTCTTTGTCTTTTTTGAATCCCTCGGGGAAGGTGACGACGAGGCCAAAACGCCTTTGGCCTTCCTGGATGCGGGTGGCTTCCACGCCGGCCAAAGCTTCGACCGTTTCCATCACCTCGCCGGCGCTGATGCCGTAACGGCCCAACTTAACGGGATCAGTCTTGATTTGCAGCATGGGAAGCCCACCCACCTGTTGGGCCCGGAACCCTTTCGCCCCCGCGAATCCGGATACCGCCCGCACCGTCTCACCGGCCTTTTCCGCAAGCACGTCCATATCGTCCCCGAATATCTTGATCGCCAAGTCCGAACGAACCCCGGCGATGAGTTCATTCATCCTCATTTCTATGGGCTGGGAAAATTCGTAGCTCACCCCGAGGAATTTCTTCAATTCCAAGTCCAGAGCTTGGATGAGTTCTCCCCTTGAGTGCACCTTCTTCCACCCCTTTTTGGGTTTTAGATAAATCATGAAATCGGTGCTGCTGGGCGGCATGGGGTCGGTGGCGATATCCGGACGCCCACAAAGGGATACCACCGCAGACACTTCGTCGGGAAAGGTTTCCAAGACCCTTTTCTCCATCATGCCGTTGAGGCGCGCGGCCTCGTCCAGGGAGACTCCCGGAGATCGCCGCATTTCCAGGGTGAATGCGTTCTCATCCAGCTTGGGAATAAATTCCGAACCGAGAAAGGGCAGCGCACAGAGCGTGGCAAGAACCGCCAGGCCCGCACCCGCAAGCACGCTTTTTTTCCTGCGGAGACACAGGTCCAGGAGGGGACTATACCTGTCGCGGAAGAAGCGGAAGAGCCGGGTTTCTCTTTCCGCCGTGACACCGCGTAAAAAGACGGACATGAGCGCCGGGATCAAGGTGAAGGTGAGGATCAAGGAACCCACCAGCGCGAAAATGACCGTTAAGGACATGGGCCGGAATAGTTTTCCCTCCACGCCTTCAAGGGTCAGAATGGGAAGATAGACGATGATGATTATCCCAACCCCGAAAAGGATGGGACGACCCACTTCCATGCAGGAGGACAGGATGCCTGAGACTGCCGATTCATCCTTGCGGCGGCGGGCCAGATGGCGCAGGGAGTTCTCCACCAAGACCACCGATCCGTCCACGAGCAGCCCGAAATCGACGGCCCCGAGGCTCATCAGGCTGCCCGCTATTCCGGCTTTGAGCATCAGGCTCACGGCAAACAGCATGGAGAGGGGAATGGTGAGGGCGACAATCAACGCGGCGCGGATATTCCCCAAAAAAAGTAATAGGACCACAACCACAAGCAAGGCGCCTTCCAGAAGATTGTTTCGGACGGTGCGGATGGTCCGGTCCACCAGTTCGGTGCGGTCGTAATAAGGCCGTATGCGCACATCCTCGGGAAGGGTGCGCGCTATTTCCGCAATCCGCCGCTTGACGTCTTGGACCACTTGCCTCGAATTGGCCCCCATGCGCATCATCACGATGCCGGCCATCACCTCGCCCTTGCCATCCTTGCTCACCGCTCCTTGGCGGATAGCCGCCCCCACGCGCACGGCTCCCAGGTCGCGGATCCGCACCGGCACGCCGTCATGGCTTTTCACCGTAATGCCGCTTATCTGATCCATGTTCTCAATCTGTCCCTGTCCACGGACTACGTATTGTTCGGAACCCTTGAGGATGTATCCTCCCCCCTTGTTCACGTTGCCCTCGGAAAGGGCATTTAAAACTTCACGTAACGTGAGGCCATACTTCATCATGGATTCGGGATTCAGCGCCAACTCATATTGCTTTTCCAAGCCTCCGAAGGAATTGACTTCGGCCACACCGGGAACCGTCCGGAGCTGGGGCTTAATCACCCAGTCCTGCAAGGTGCGGAGATCGGTGAGGTCCCTCCGGGGCGATTCCACCGTGTATTGGAAAATCTCTCCCAGCCCGGTTGAGATCGGTCCCATTTCCGGAATGCCCGAACCGTTGGGGATTTCCTCCCGCGCCTGCTGGAGACGTTCCTGGACCAGTTGCCGGGCGAAGTAAATATTCACCCCGTCCTCGAAAACCACCGTGACTTGGGAGAGGCCGAACTTGGAGATGCCTCGGACTTCCATGAGACCCGGCAAGCCTGCCATGGCCACCTCGATGGGAGTGGTGATCCATTTCTCCACTTCCGGCGGGGACAGGGCCGGGACCGAGGTATTGATCTGCACCTGGTTATTAGTGATATCCGGCACCGCATCGATGGGCAGCCGCATGGCGGACCAAATGCCCGCGACAACCAGCATGGCCGCTCCGGCCAAGACGAGAATCCTTTGACTTAAACAGAACTTGATCAACGCTTGCAGCATGATGTCAGTCCTTTTCCTCGTCCGTTTCGCCTTCCTCTTCGGTGAAAGAGGCTTTTTCCAACTCGCTTTTGAGGAGAAAGGAGCCGCCTGCCGCCACGGTATCGCCTGCGGCAAGGCCTTCCACGGCAACCTGCTTTTCATCCGTTTCTCCCGGAACTACAAAGACGGGCTCCATTCCCCGCCCGGTCTTTCGGAAAACGGCGGGACGCCCACCCACGGTCTGCAAAGCTTCCTTGGGAACCGTTACCGGGGCGTTGACAAGGCCTACGATAATTCTCGCCTCCGCGAACAATCCGGGCTTCCATGCTCCCTCTGAATTCGGGAGAACCACCCGCGCATGCAATGTGCGGGTTTCGCCGCTCGCGACGGGATCCAAGAGTGAAATGCTGGTCCGGGTTTCCAGGCCACCCTGCACAGCCCGCACCAAAACAGGTTGCCCG
>JBGPFT010000333.1:0-2823 GCA_041483475.1 Fibrobacteria bacterium
CCTTGCAACGACAGGCCGAGGCCGCCGGCATCCGATCACGGCAATTGCCCAAGGATCAAATCGACGCCCTGTTCGGCGGACCCCATGAAGGGGCGCTGGCCTTTTGCGAAAGCCGTGCCCTGGAGGATTGGGACGTTTTGCGCGAAAGCCTGATCGCCGCAGCGAAAACCGGGGCCGCGCCCATCGTCATCGTTCCCGCCGCCTTCGAGGATCCCCGCAATCTCGGCGCCTGCATCCGCACCGCCGCCGGCTTGGGCGCCGACGCGATATTGCTGCCCAATAAGGGTTCCACCGGCCTCACCCCCACGGCCGGAAAAGCCGCGGCCGGCGCGGAAAGCCTGCTGCCGCTTTGCCGAGCGCAGGACATCGAGAAGGAAATCAAATCCCTTTCCGCGGCGGGCTTCATGGTTTTCGGCCTGGACCCGGCCGGATCCGTGGAAGCCCATGCCGCCGACTTGAAAGGCCCGGTGGTTTTGGTGGTGGGCGGCGAGGATCGCGGCATTCCGCCCCATATCGCCCGCTGCCTTTCCCTGCGGCTGAAATTGCCCATGGCCTCCGGCCTGCATTCTTATAACGCTTCGGTAGCTCTGGCGCTATTGCTTTACGAAGCCGCCCGCCAGCGCGGTTTTTCGGATTTAAACCGCCAGCGCGAAGGCGCCAAGCCGCGCGAATCGTCCTGAAAAGTGCTATACTCTTTTGCGGTCGAATTATGGGCAACGTCACGAAAAAAGACATCGTCGACGCGATCGCGGAGCGGACGGGGCTGACCCAGGTCGATACCAAGGTCATCGTCGAGTGCTTCCTCGATTCCATCGCCAAGTCGCTGCGCGACGGCAAGAACATCGAGATCCGCGGCTTCGGACGCTTCAAGGTCAAGGAAAAAAAAGCTCGCATCGCGCGCAATCCCCGCACCGGCGACATGGTGCAAATCGAAGCCGGCTTCAAACCTATTTTCGAGGCCAGCAAGGAACTCAAGGGGCTCCTCAATCAAGGCGATGCCAAGTCCCGAGCCAAGTCCAAGGGCTGACCCCCCCTCCGGTAGCTAAATTCCGGCGTCCATGGGGATGCCCACCATCGAAAACCGCAAAGCGCGGCATAATTACCACGTTTTTGAAACCTATGAGGTGGGCGTCGTACTAAAAGGTACCGAGGTGAAATCCGTCCGCATGGGCAAACTTTCGCTGGCCGAGTCATTCGTCCAAGTGCGCAAAAACGAGATTTTCCTGGTAGCCGCGCATATCGACGAATACGACAAGGGCAACATCTTCAATCACCCTCCGCTCCGCGAGCGCAAGCTGCTGGCGCATCGGGCGGAGATCCGCGATCTGGACGAAGCCGTCTCCCGCAAGGGAATGACCATCATTCCCCTCAAGGCCTATTTCAAGGGAGATGTACTCAAGCTGCTCATCGGCGTTTGCAAGGGCAAGGCCGCCCATGACAAGCGCGCCGATAAGTTCAAGCAGGAGGCGCAGCGGGAAATCGCCCGGGCCCTGCGCGAGCGCAACCGGTGAAGTTTCGGCCTTCCCTAAATCGCCTCGCGGGTATCGCGTTGTGGGCCGCGGTTGCGCGGATCGGCGCGGGATCCGTCGACACGGTTTTCGACGACATCCCCTACGTATCCGCCGGTTTCCTGGACAGCCTGTTCGGGGCCAAGGAAAGCTGGCGACCCCAAACCCGGCAATTGCAATTGCGGGATCGCGAGGGCCGCGAATGGATTTTCACCCAGGACAATCCCTTCGTCTCCATCGGCGGCGAGATGTTCAATCTCACCTATCCGCTGCACCGGGAGGCGGAGCGCTGCTATTTGCCGCGTCCTCCCCTGCTCCGCCTGTTGCGAGTGCGCTTCGGAATCGATCTCCACTCGCCGTCAACGCCCCGGAAAAAAACCGATTCGGCGGCGGAGTTGAAGACGGACGAGAAACTCCTGCCCGCACCCGATTCGGCGCCCAATCCGGTGAAGCGCGGCCCCTCCGTGATCATCGTGGACGCAGGACATGGCGGGTCGGATCGCGGAGCCGTGGTCAAGGACGTCGAGGAAGGCGTGGTCAACCTGGCGGTAGCCAAGGAACTCAAAAAGGCCCTGGAAGATTTGGGATACAAAGCGCTGCTGACGCGCACGGAAGACGAGTTCAAAACCCTGGAGGAAAGGCCCAAATTCGCCTCCGACAGCGGGGGCGAGGTGTTCGTCAGCCTGCATTGCAATTCCCTGGCCGGGCCCATCAACCGCCATAAGAACGTGACCGGATCCACCGTGTACATCCTGCGGGAAGGGGAAAGCGAGGAGGACAAGGCCCTGGCCCGGCGCGAGAACCAGGCCATCCTGGAGGAAAGCGGTAAGTCGGGTAAAACCGAAATCGCCCCGGTGGACTGGATCCTCATGGAGCATCAGCTCAACCTCTACAGCAAGCAAAGCGAATCCCTGGCGGAAATCATCGTCAAGGATTTCGAGGGCTTCGACATTCCCAAGTATTCCACAGGCGCGCATCAGGCGGGTTTTTTCGTGCTGGTGGGCGCTTACATGCCCGCCGTATTGTTCGAAATGGGCTTCCTCACCAACGATCACGATCGCCGGATACTCTCCTCCCCATCCGGTCAGAAGGGGATCGCCAAGCGCATGGCCAAGGCCGTCGACCGATTTAAAAAACTGAAAAACTTGCCCTAGCCCCGGGTCGGAGGCTTGAATCCCTGCGCCCCGAGCAAAGGCACGAAGCGGCAATCGCCGAGGTCGGTTTCCTTGAAGACGTCGCCGCGGCGTTCGATACAAAGCAGCTTCTGAACTTCGCGCCCGCCGCAGGGAATGAGCAAGCGCCCTCCGTCGGCGAG
>JBGPFT010000334.1:0-2806 GCA_041483475.1 Fibrobacteria bacterium
CCCTGAAACATTGGCGCCGCCGCGCCTCCATCAGCGTTCTAGGCCTTGCTCTTTGCTCCTTCATCCTGATCATGGTGATCATCATCAAGTTCTTCGACGGCGGCTGGATCACCTTGCTGGCTTTGCTGGTTTTGATCGGCCTTTGTTCCCTCGTCAAGCGGCATTACCATGACGTGGGCCTGGTGCTGAAACGCATGGACAACCTGGTGCATGCGGCCCAGGTTTCCCAGGGCGGGACCACCATCACGCGCCTCATGGGGGAAGGCGACGCGGCAGGGCCGAAATACGACTCCAAGGCCAAGACCGCGGTGATGCTGGTGTCCGGCTTCAACGGCCTGGGCCTGCATACGCTTTTCAGCATCATACGCCTGTTCGGCGGTATCTACAAGAATTTCGTTTTCATGGAGGTGGGCCTCATCGACGCGGGCGCGTTCAAGGGCGCCGGCGAAATCGACAACCTGAAGAACCATGTGGATTCCGAGTTGGGGAAATACGTGGAGTTCATTCAGCGGCACGGCTATTACGGCGAGGCGGCCACCATCCTCACCCATGACGTGGTGGAAGGCAGCGCCGATCTCGCTCCGCGCATCGTCGAACGCTTTCCGCAGGCCGTGTTCTTCATGGGACAGCTGGTTTTCCCCGAGGAGTCGTGGATTTCGCGGCTGTTCCACAACAACGCCGTGTTCGCCGTGCAGCGCCGTCTCTACCACCTGGGCATTCCCTGCCTAATTCTGCCCATCCGGGTGAAGATGCGCGCCTAGTCCGCGGCGTTTTCCACCCCGGAATCCCGCGCTTTCTCCCCCCGCAGGAACAGCGTACCCGTGAGCCAGAAGGAGGCCGCCAAGGTGATCAGGGCCACCGCCAGATTGGTTAGCCGTTGGAAGGGCAGGCGGTCGAACAGCCATTTTTCCGCCAGGAGCAGGGGCCCCAGCACGAAGAAAACCCCGACGATGGCCTTGAGGCCGGCCCCTTCGCCCAAATCCCGGGCCCGGGTGCGAATCCAGAGGAAACCCAACAACAATTCCACACCGATGATCCAATGCTCGGGCATGGAGAAAAGCTACCAAACCCGGTTTTTTCCATCCGGGAGGGAAATATCTTTTATCGGGAGAAAAGGAGGTCACATGCGATGGATGTTTTTGCTCCTGGCAGCGTTGGGATCGGCGGCGGCTGCGCCGGGCGGGAATTTCGGACTGGGATTCATCTTGGGCGCCCCTACCGGCCTATCGGCCAAAATCCAAACCGGGCCCCTGAATTCCGTGAACTTGCTGGCGGGGTGGCATACCTTCTATCGCGGGGTAAGCGTCTTCTACGCCGACGGCGATTATGTCTGGTACAACCCCAAGGCCATTCCTCCCGTGTCCGAGGGCAAGCTCATCTTGTATTACGGCCCGGGCGCGAACTTCGCGGCCGCCAGCGGAGGGGGTGGATTTGGAGTGCGCTTCGTGGCCGGACTCGAATACCTGTTCGCGAATGACCCTTTCGACGTTTTCTTCGAACTGGGCCCGGTCATGAGCCTCGTGCCGCAAGTGGAACCTGCTTTTACCGCCGGACTCGGTGCCCGCTATTTCTTTTGAAAGGAAGCCCGATGAAATGTCCCTTCTGCCAAGGCGACGAAGACAAGGTGGTGGATTCCCGGGGGAGCCGGGACGACAAGGCCATTCGTCGGCGCCGGGAATGCCTGAAATGCGGCCAGCGCTTCACGACCTATGAATACGTCGAAATCACCCCGTTGACCATCGTAAAAAGCGACGGCCGGCGTGAGCCGTATGATCGGCAGAAAATCCTGTCCGGCCTTAAAACCGCATGCAAGAAGCGGCCGATTCCGGCGGAAGCCATTGAGCGGATGGTGGACGGCATCGAGAACCAGCTTCAAGCCGTGGCGGAAGGGGAGATACGCTCAAGCCTGATCGGGGAATTGGCGATGCGCCAACTCCACCCGGTGGACGAAGTCGCCTATATCCGCTTCGCCTCGGTTTACCGGAAGTTCAAGGAAGTGAAGGAATTTCTCTCGGAAATCAGCGAGTTGCAGCAGAACTTCGGCTAAATCCGCCCGTGCATGGCTCCGCGCAGAAGCGCATGGATCTGCTTGGGTGAAAGCTCAGCGGCATTTTTTTTCCGCTTGGGGGAGCATTCCTCGCACAGCGGCACGTATTCATTTAACACCGAAACGGCCCCTTCTGCGCGGCCGGTTTCGGCGATATGGTATTTCATGCAAAAACGTTCTTTCTTACAGCGATAGCAAATCGTTATCACCGGCTTTTGCTCGCCGCGGACGATTTTATCCTTGATCTTGTCTTTCCTGGAAATCTCATAAGCCCGGCTCATGGCCTGGTTTTTTCGCAGGAATCGATCGTGCTGGTCTTCTGCTTCGGCCATGGGCTAGAAGGTACTAAAACAGGTTTTCCCACGGCAGCGCCGCAAACGCGGTTTGGGAGAGAAGCGCCCGTCCGGTGGAGGTGAGGCGCAGCGGATCGCGATGCAGTGCCCGTTTTTCGCCGATTCCTCCGCGATGCCGTTCCAAGAAGGCGTTCACCGGCGCGTTCAAATCCAGAAAAATCGTCCTCGGGTTTCGCAGTCCGGCCAGTTGCGCGTTGAAGGCGCGGGCGTTTTCACGCTGCTCCGCTCCGGGAAAAAAGGCTTCGCAGGCCGACGCGAAGGCCACCAAGGCGCGGGTTTTTTGCGTCAGCAGCGCGATCAGGTCTTCCAGGGAGGCGGCAATCCCCGCAGGCACCATACCCGCGAGCAAATCCGCCTGTCCGAGGCCGAGGAAGACCAGATCGGGCGCCTTGCCGATGACGTGGAA
>JBGPFT010000335.1:0-2796 GCA_041483475.1 Fibrobacteria bacterium
CGCTGGGCAATTCGATCGGGCCGTGCTCGACGAACTCTGCGAATTGACGACGGCCATCCGGAAATTCGCCAAGCACAAGGAAGGCCTGCTTTTCCTGCGCGGGCTTCTGGCCCACAAGCGGGCCATGCTGTATTTTACGCAACCCAGCACGCGCACCTTCCTCAGCTTCAACAACGCCTGCCAGATCCTGGGGATCCAGACCAGCGAGATCCGCGATCCTTCCACCTCCTCGGAGATCAAGGGCGAAAGCCTGCTGGATTCCCTGCGCACCTTCTCTTCCTACGTCGACGCGGTGGTGATGCGCACCAAGGAGGAGGGCCTAGCCGAAAACGCCGCCGCCCTCTTCGACCGCATCGGCCGCCGCGTGCCTATCATCAACGCCGGCAGCGGCAAGGATCAGCATCCCACCCAGGCCCTGTTGGACATCTACACTTTGGAGCGCAGTTTCCAGAATCAAGGCGGCATCGACGGCAAGACCCTCGGCATGATGGGCGATCTCAAGCGGGGACGCACCGTCCGTTCCTTATGCCACCTGATGTGCAATTATCGCGGCGTGAAGCTGGTGTTCATCGCTCCCGAGGCCTTCCGCATGGAGGAGGACATCAAGGATTTCCTGCGCGCCCACGACGTGGCTTTCCGCGAAACCGACGACATGCGCGAGGCGTTGCCCGAACTCGACGCCATCTACATCACCCGCATCCAGGACGAGCATGACCGGGCCGGCGAATCGGGCCGGGTCGACCTGAGCCGCTTCAAGCTGGGGATGGAGCATCTGGGCATGATAAAGCCCGAGGCGGTGATCATGCACCCGCTTCCGCGCCGCGACGAAATCCATCCCGACATCGACGCGGATCCGCGCGCCAAATACTGGCGCCAGGAGCGCAACGGCATGTGGATGCGCGTGGCCATCCTCACCAAGATTTTCAAGGCCGACGACACGATTTTGCACGGGCATTTGCTGGATTAGTTCCTGCTCGCCTCGATACGCCTTCCAGGCACTCGACGAGCGTTACTTCTGGGCTAGCCACCAACTTACCGCGTAAACCCCGTAAATAATTCCTACCCCGACCGTTTGCCATCGCGGCCCGGTCCAGCGTTTTTCCAGCCATAACGCCAACGGCGAAAACACAACTCCGAAACCGAAGCCGAAAAAATGCGCCTTCACGTCGACTTTTTCGCCCACGCCCACGAATACCGCCAGGAAAAAGGCGGCCAGCAGGGGAGAGAGCTGGCGCAGGCCTCCCAGGGGGTGTTTAGGCAAATGGATGGTTTCGACCCCGGCCAGCATTCCCAAAGCCGCGAACACCACGGTGGAGAAGCCCAGCGAGAAATGCTCGGGGGTCGAGGCCAGGGCCACGGTGAAGTTGGTGAGCCCGGCCGCCAAGGTCAGGAGCAGCATCGAGGTTCCGGGGCCGCAGCGGCGGCGCAGGAGATTCAGGATGAAAAATCCCGACAACATGTTCCCGAGCAAATGCTCGTGGTCGGCATGCAAGGTAGTCGCCGTCAGGCAACGCCACCATTCCCCGGAGAGGATTTTTTGCGCGTCGGCCCCGCCGCGCCGGGTCAGCCATTCCTGCCAGGGCGCGCTGCCGGCCCAGAAAAAAACCGCCACGGGGATGAAGAGATGCAGCAGGGGGGCAAGATGGAGATCCACCGGCGGGATGGTTTGCGGATCGGAGACGTGGAAGTCCCGGTTCTCGGATTCGTATTGCGTCAATACCTGTGAAGCGTTGGAGGCGTCATCGGGATCCACGGTGAGGATGAATTCCCGGCCGTCGAATTCGATCCAATGCTTGAGCCACTGGGATGCCAACACCAAGGACGCCTCCAGGATGGATTCCTTGCGCGCGTCGCGCCGCAATTCGACGCGCTCGGGCGGGTTTATCGGCGCGTCTTGTTCCACGCCACACAATCCTGGAACCGGACCTCGCCTCCGAAAATATCGAGGGCGCTGCCGATGGTGAGATCGAAAAGCCCCCCGCTTTCGATTTCCATCCCGTCCAGATCCGCCAGGGTGTTGGCTCCGCCCGCGTAGGTGACGGGCCGGCCGGCCATCCCGGTAAGCCGCCGCACCAATTCCCAGTCCACCCCTTGCTGCAGCCCTTCCACGTCGGCGGCATGGATCAAATACTCGGCGCAAAACGGATTCAAAGCCGCGAACAAGCCCGCTTCCAGTTCGACGTCGGTGACGGTTTGCCAGCGGTTCATGGCCACGAACCATCCGCTGCCTTTCCGCCGGCAGCTGAGATCGACCACCAACCGATCCGCTCCCGTCAAGCTCGAAAGTTTCTTCAGCCGATCCAGGGCGAGCCGGTTCTCGGGAAAAAGCCAGGAGGTGACGATGACGTGGCTGGCGCCCGCGTCCAGGTATGCCTTCGCATTCGCTGCGTTGACGCCGCCGCCGATTTGCAATCCTCCGGGAAAAGCGCGGAGCGCGGCTTCGGCCTCGGCTTTGTTGCCGGGACCCAGAAGAATGACATGGCCCCCGCGTAAATTGTTTTCCCGATACAGGTTGGCGTAATACGCGGCATTCCGATCGGAAACGAAATTCGTTCGGGGCGTCGCGCCGTCCTTGAGCGTACCGCCCACGATTTGCTTCACGCGGCCTTCATGCAGGTCTATGCAGGGACGGAAGCGCGTCATGCCCGCAAAGGTAGGTAGACCATCTTATATTGAACCCCCCATGGAACGCGTGCTTTTCTTCCTCCGCCTATTTTTCCGGGCCGTCAAATACGCCTGGCTGACGGTGTGGACCGTTTATCAATTGGCTTTGGGGGCCGTCCTCGTGGCTTTGGC
>JBGPFT010000336.1:0-2789 GCA_041483475.1 Fibrobacteria bacterium
ATCCATTCCCGATCTCGCTTCCATCGCTTCCTATATCGGAGGCGATGAGATCGAGGTGTTCTCCATCGCCAAGTCCAACGCCAATCCGCATTTCGTCGAAGTGTTGCCTTCCTACATGATCAAGGTGTCGCGGGTGGCCGTTTACCTTAAGGCCGGCCTGGCCTTGGATCAATGGGCCGACGCCATCATCGAGGGCTCGCGCAATTCCGATCTTCGCATCGTGGATTGCTCCGCAGGCATCGAGGTGTTGGAAAAGCCCACGGGCAAGGTGGACGCCTCCTTGGGCGACGTGCACCCGCAGGGCAACCCCCATTATTGGCTGGATCCGGAAAACGGCATCCGCATCGCCGTAAATATCCGCGACGCCTTGAAGCAAAGCGATCCCGCGCATGCGGCTCTGTACGACGCCAACGCGGAGAAATTCCGGGCCGAAGCGGGAAAGCGCATCCAAGGCTGGAAGGAGAAGATGGCTACGCTCGGCGGTTCTTCCATTATCACCTATCACTCTTCCTGGGTTTATCTGGCGCATGCGTTCGGATTGCGCATCGCCGGTTATGTGGAGCCCTTTCCGGGCATTCCGCCGACAGCCAAACACTTGCAGGAATTGGTGGACAAGATCAAGGCCGAAAAAGTCGGCATCCTGATCCAGGAGCCTTTTTACCAGGACAAAGATCCGAAATTCCTGGAACGCGAAACCGGCATCCGGGTTTTCCGCTTCACGCCTTCCTGCGAAGGCATAGGCGGGGGAGATTACCTTAGGCATTTCGACGACATCGTCGCGGGCCTTTCCGGCGGAGGCAAACCGTGATGATCCTGCATTACCCCTTCGTGCTGTCGGCGCTGGCCCTGTGCCTGATGCTGGTCGGCATCCTCAGCTTCTTCGGCCATCATGTGGTGCGCCGGGGCGTAATCTTCGTCGATCTTGCTTTGGCCCAGGTGGCCGCCCTTGGATCCGCCGTGGGCATTTTGCTGGGATGGGACGAGCGTTTCCCCGCGTGGAATTTCCTGCTGTCCCTCACATTCACTTTGCTCGGGGCTTTGTTGTTCTCCTGGTTCCGACGCCGCAAACGGGCCCCCATCGAGGCCTTGATCGGTATCACTTACGCGGGAGCCATGGCTTTTTCCCTGATCGTGCTGGAAAAATCCGCCACGGGAACGGAAGAGCTGAAGGAAATGCTGGTGGGTTCCATCCTCACCGTAACGCCCCGGGAATTGGGCGTGGCGGCGGCCTTGTCAGCGGCGATCGGTTTGCTTTTGTGGTTTTGGCGCAAGCCCTTG
Source organism: Fibrobacteria bacterium (assembly GCA_041483475.1). Lineage (GTDB taxonomy): Bacteria > Fibrobacterota > Fibrobacteria > UBA11236 > UBA11236 > UBA11236. The sequence goes on from JBGPFT010000336.1 coordinate 1,279, forward strand.
TTTCTCATCACCGAGGATCCGGACGCGGCGCGGGAACAGGGGCGCAATCTTCTGCTTTGGGATTTCCTCTTTTACGCCGTCTTCGGCATCATGGTCACTTTTTCGGTGAAGGCCGCCGGGGTACTGCTGGTGTTCGCTTTCCTCATCGTGCCGTCGCTGGCCTCCATCATCGCCATGCGGGGCACGGGAAGGCGCATCGTTTTCGGCTGGGCTTTTGGCGCCTTGGGCTGCGTGCTGGGCCTGGAAACCTCGCTCCGCCTGGATTGGTCGGCCGGCCCCACCCTAGTGGCCGTGCTCATTCTGTTATTGGCTGTGGCGGGAGCGTGGTTTGGAAGGGAAGAAAGGGTGCGGGCCCGTAAATCTCCCCACCTTTAGCCGGGGGGCTGGAGGGCGAGGGAATGTTTCAGCAACCGAAAGCGATAGCGGATTCCATTTTCCTCGACGGTGGGCGAAACCGCAACCTCCGAAAATCCCGTCGGGATTTTCGGAAAATGAGCGTCGCAGTCGAAAGCGGAATCGATTTCCGTGAGATACAAGCGCATGCAATCGGGTGAGACTATGGCCTCGGCGTAAATCTGGGCCCCGCCGATGGCGTAGATTTCGCGCACGCTTTGATCGCGCCCCAAATCGGCGAGCGCTTGATCCAAATCGCCCCAAACCCGATGTGTTCCCTCGCCCCCATGCGTTCCCACCCGGCTTAACACTCCGTTCAGCCGGTTGGGGAGAGGCTTATAGGACGAAGGCAGACTTTCCCAGGTTTTTCTTCCCATAAGAACGGCGTTCCGTTGGTCGGGTGTAGGCATGGGCAAGGCCGCTGAGGGAGCGCCGGCGGCTAATCCATAGCGCCGCTCCACCGCCGCCCGATCGGGGCAGGTGGTGAGCTGGCGGAAAAAACGCGTGTCGCCGGCCAACTTCCATGGCAATCGGCCATCGCGGCCGATGCCGCGATTTTTGTCCAGGGCGGCGACGAGGTTGAACATTTCCCTAATCTACACCGCGACGGGGAATTTGATGAAGGGATGATGGCGATAATTCGTCAGCTCGAAATCCTCGAATTTGAGATCAAACAGGGGTTTTTCCCCGATGCGCACCCGGGGCATGGGATGGGGTTCGCGTTGCATCTGTTCGCGGACGCCGTCGACATGGTTGAGATAGATATGCGCGTCGCCCAAGGTGTGGACGAAAATTCCCGGCGTCAATCCGCATTCTTGCGCAACCATCTGTAGTAAAAGCGCATAGCTGGCGATGTTGAACGGAACTCCCAGCGCCATGTCGGCGGAGCGTTGATAGAGCTGCAAATCTAATCGGCCGTTGCAGACGTAGAATTGGAAAAAAGCATGGCAGGGCGGCAGCTTCATGCGCGGGAGATCGCTGACGTTCCACGCCGAGACGATGATGCGCCGGGAATCCGGGTTTTTCTTGATGAGTGCGACGGCCTCGCGCATTTGATCCACGGGTTCGGAACGGGATGTTCCCGTGCCCGGAACTTCCGTATAGCGCGGCCATTTTCG
>JBGPFT010000337.1:0-2784 GCA_041483475.1 Fibrobacteria bacterium
AAATCCGGGCAAAGAAAAAGGGGCGTGAGCCCCTCGTTCTTGAAAATTGCAAGTGCCAGGATTCGAACCTGGAGTCTTCTGATTCGTAGTCAGATGCCTTATCCAGTTTGGCCACACCCGCAGCGGAGCGAAAGTTAACAAAAAGTACCTTTGGCCCGCATGTTCAAGCGGCCTGGAACCGCGCCCACACGGAGATCCGCAGCCCGATCGCGCTTTTGGTTCTGGCTGCGTCTTTTCGCCGGCGTCACCATTCTCGGCGTCGGTGCGTTGCTTTCCGTCTTCGGGTATTATTCGCGTTCCCTGCCTTCCCTGGAAGCCCTGGAGCGCATCCAACCCAATCTCATCACCCGTGTCTATGATCGCAACGACGCCCCGGTGCATGAGTTCTACACCCAGCGGCGCATCTGGGTTCCCGAGGAGAAATTTCCTGAGTTGTTGAAGCAGGCGGTGTTCGCCATCGAGGATCGTTCCTTCCTTAGCCATTGGGGCGTGGATCTCACCGCTTATCCCTCCGCCATCCTCCCGGCCCTGTTGGGCCGCCGCGCGCGCGGGGCCTCGACCTTGACGCAGCAATTGGCCAAGAACCTCTTCCTGACCCCCGAGCGCAGCCTGCGGCGCAAGGTGCGGGAAGTGCTGGTGGCGCTGCAAATCGAGCGCACCTACACCAAGAAGGAAATCCTCGAGTTCTATTTCAACCAGGTCTATCTCGGCGCGGGCGCGTACGGATTCGCCGCGGCCGCGGAACGCTACTTCGGTAAGCCCCTGGATTCCCTGGCGGTGGAACAATACGCCTTGCTGGCCGGGCTTTTGCAGCGCCCCGAGGCCTATCGCCCCGACAACAATCCCAAGGAGGCGCGCGATCGCCGCAACGTCGTGCTCGGGGCCATGCGCGACGAGCGCGCCATTTCCCGCGAGGAATGGAAAAGAGCTACGGCCGCGCCCCTCGACGTCCGGGTTTACAAGCCGCCGTCCGAACTGGGGCCCTATTTCATCGAAACCGTGCGCCAGTTCATGGAGAAGAAATGGGACGAGGATTTCGTCTACAACCAGGGCGCGACTGTGCGCATCACCATGGACTCCGCCCTGCAGCGCTACGCCGACAGCATCCTGCCCGTATACCTCAGGAAAACCCGGGTCCGGCTGCGTTTCCGCACCGCCCGCGCCTACAACATGGCCAAGCTGCTGCACATGCCCCTGGACACCATCGTGCATTATTGGGACGTGTATTATCCCCGCTTCGACACCCTGTTTCTGCAAAAGGACACTTCCAAGGAAGAACCCCGCTTTCCCGATTCCCTGCGCTACCGCCATCCCCAGGCGGCCCTGCTGATGATCGAAAACGAAACCGGCGCCGTGCGCGCCATGGTGGGCGGGGAAAGCTTCGAGCTATCCAAGTACAACCGCGCCTTGCAGGCGGTGCGCTCGCCGGGTTCGGCGTTCAAGCCTTTCGTCTACGCCACGGCCGTGGACAACGGGGCCAGCCCGGGCGACATGGTGAACGATCAGCCCATCACCATCCCCGATCCCGTGGATTCGAACAAGGTGTGGCGTCCCCATAATTTCGACGGCGAATTCACCGGCCGCATGAGCATGCGGCGCGCGCTGTATAAGTCGCAGAACCTTCCGGCCATCGAGACGGGCCTGAAATACGGACTTCCCACCGTGGTGTCGTACGCGCGTAAGTTCGGCCTATTGCACAACGTTCCTCCTGTCCCTTCCATGTCCGTCGGATCCTGCGAGGCCACCTTGCTGGAGCTGACTTCGGCCTATTCGGCTTTCCCCAACGGAGGAACGCGCTCCTTGCCGTATTTCATCGAGCGCATCGACGATAAGAACGGGCGCGTCGTGTACCGGAATTCCCCCGAGACGCATGAAGTGCTGAGCAAGGAGGCGGCCTGGATCCTTTGCACCATGCTGCGCGACGTGAACATACACGGCACGGCGGCCGCCATCTGGGCCAGCGGCTTCAACCACGCCTCCGGCGGCAAGACGGGCACCACCAACGATTATTCCGACGCCTGGTACATCGGGTTCACCAAGCATCTCACCGCCGGGATTTGGGTGGGTGCGGACGATCATGCCTCCATGGGGCCGGGGCATACCGGCGCCGACGACGCCGTGCCCATGTGGCTGGATATGATGCATTACGCCATGCGCGGGACCAAAGCGCGGGATTTCCTCGCCGACTTTCCCCGCCCCGACAGCATCGTGGAGACGCGCGTGTGCGCCGTGTCCGGGCTGCTGGCCCAAAGTTTCTGCCCCGTCACCACCCAGGACTATTACATCAGCGGTCGCCAGCCCACCGAGCCCTGCACGCCGGAATACCACCGTAGGAAACCCGCGACCGCGGACGTGTCCACCGCCAACCGCCATCGCGACCAGCCGGTGATCCCGGGCCGGGACAGCGCGAAAAAAACGGATCCGCGCATGCGCAAGACGTTTTGATGGGGATTTTCCCTTCCGGGAGTCCTTTCCGGGGGTACTTTTGAGTCTAAGTTTTCCTGCGAGAGGATTCGCATGCGTATTTTATTCGTCGTTCTGATGGGAATCGAATTCGTTTCGGCCCAGACCTGGCCGCCTTACAACACGCTTTGGCCGGGACAGCCTCCCGGGGCCCTGGGCACGGCAGCGGCGGACAGCGTGTATGTCTGGGCTTTCCCCGCTTCCGTCAGCAACAACACCGGCGCCGCCATCGTGATCTGTCCGGGAGGTGGCTATTCCTCCCTGGCGCTGCCCCATGAAGGTTATGCGCCCGCGGTGTGGTTCCAGGCGCGCGGCATCTCC
>JBGPFT010000338.1:0-2784 GCA_041483475.1 Fibrobacteria bacterium
AATCAAAAAATCAGCCAGTCATAGTTGCTTATTGATTTTAATCGCGCTACATTATTGAGGCCGATTTAACCAACAGGAGCACAGTGCGTCCGGTTTTCGAATACAGCGATTACAGGCAATACCTCCAGGACTATTACGCCTGGGCGAAGGAGCATAAGAAGGGTTTTTCCCACCGCTCATTTCTCGCCAAGGCCGGCATGTCCGGACCCACCTATTTGAAACGGGTCATGGAGGGAATGCACGACCTCACCGACAACAGCATTCCCAAGTTCGCCAAGGCGTTGGATTTGAACGAAGCCGAGAGCGAATTTTTCCGCGCCTTGGTCCATTTCAACCAGTCCCGCACCTTGGGGGAAAAAGACCGGCATTTCCATCGGCTCATGGAATTGAAGACGCCGCAATCCCATGTCTTGTTGGAAAAGGCCCAATACGACTATTACAAGGATTGGTACAACGTGGCCCTGCGGGAAATGCTGGCGCTCATGCCTTACCGGGACAATCCGGGGGATTTCGCCAAACGGCTGGCTCCGCCCGTGCTGCCGAAAAAAATCAAGAAGGCGATGGAGCTTTTGCGCGCCTTGGGCCTGGTGAAACAGGAGCCGGACGGTTCCTGGCGCGCATCGACCACCTTCATCCACACCGACGCCAGCGTGGAGTCTTTGCTGATCCCCCGCTTCCATCAAACCATGGGCCGCCTGGCGGTGGACGCCGTGGAACGGTTTCCCAAACAGGAGCGCTATTTCAGCGGCACCACCATCAGCATTTCCCCAGCGACCTACGAGGCCGCCATTGAAAAAATCCGGGCCTTGCGCAAGGAACTGCTCGAATTGACGGGTGCGGACCGCGCGCCGGATCGGGTTTATCACCTCAACATGCAGCTGTTCCCACTCACCTCGGGGCCCCGCAAGCGGGGACGGAGAAGGAAACGATGAACCGTTTTCCCGGAACCGCGTGGGGCTTGCGCCGCCTGTGCAGCTTGGCGGCGGCGGCCCTGATGGCCTGCGTATTCGGAACGGGCACGGACACCGAGAACGGGGTGGCGGATTTGCCGGCGCGGATCGTGGACCCGTCGGGAGCGCCGCTGGCGAACGTCGAATTGCGCGCGCATACGTCGGCGTACCGGCCCTATTGGTCCGGCGTGGAAAACGTATTGCGCGACACCGGAATCCCGAGCACGGATGCGGACGGTTCGGTCCGGTTGCGTTTCCGCGATACGGGAACCTATGTGGTCGAAGGCCGCTGGTTCGGCAGGTCCCTGTTCTTCGACACGGTGAAGGTCGATTCCGGAAGCGGCCGCGCCCTGCGCTTCACGGTCGAAACCCCTTCGCCCGTGAGCGGCGGAGTGCATATGCTGTCCGGCTATCAAATCGACACCACGGGGTTGGTGTTCCTCCGCGGCACGGAACAACAGGCGGCCATCCGCGCGGATGGAAGCTATGATCTCGGACTGTTGCCCGCCTCTTGCGCCCGCATGGCCCTCGGAGTGCGGTATCGGGCCCGGCCCAAGGTGAATAATTACGTGCTGGTGAAAACGGATTCAGCCCAGCCTGGAAAAGTGATCCTGGTTGCGAATCCGAATGCCGCGTCTTCCGGTTATTGCCTGGACAGCTTGCCGGGATTTCCGAGTTTCCCAACGGATTCGATCGCCGCGAACCTCAAGCCCGTCGACAGCGTATTGTCCGCCGCGGCGCGCCAAGCCTGCCTGGGCCGCACCGGCAGCCGGGTGCAGGTGAATTGGATGGACGTCAGTGGAAGGATTTCAAATCCGCTCGGAACTTATGTCATTCCCGATACAGCACGAGTTATCGCTGTCGCGGACATCCTTCTTATCAGTTCCGGGTATCCGTCGACCGCAGGTAGCTCGGCGGTCATCCGAATCGCCTCACAGGGCGAAATCCCTCACGCTTATTGCATCCCCGACAACACCCAGGAAGTGAGTTTTGAAACCTATCTGTCCACCGATGAGATCAAGGTGAATGATTTGGCGGGAGAGCCAGTGTGCCAGTAATTTACCTCACCCCCCGACCCCCTCTCCATTCTTAAACGAATGGAGAGGGGGAGTAAAATAGGCAAAAAAGCGAAAACAAGAATCCCGGGCTTCGTTTGGAGAAGTTTTAAAAAATTCGTTGCCCTTCCCCTCTCCATGCGTTTAGGCATGGAGAGGGGCTAGGGGTGAGGATTCTTGTTATCCCGCGAATACCCCTGATCCTGGCGGGCGTGGTTGACGGCGTTCTTCTGCATATAGGCGTCGAACACATCGGCGGACGACATCCCCGCCGTCAGCGCCAGCGAGATCCAGAAATGCAGTTGATCGGTGATTTCAACGCGGATGTTTTGCAGGTCGAGGGAATCCTTCGACCACCATTTCCATAAAAGTTCCTCGCGCAATTCGCGCGATTCGTCGTCGAGGGCGGTCAGGTATTTGCCCAGCCATTCGTTGACGCCGGTATTGGGGCCAAGCGACCGGCCGGATCGCGCCTCGCCGCGCAGGGTTTCCATGGTGAGCGTTTTGCCGTCGCGATCGCGGATATCCTTCTGGGCGAAGATGCGATCATTGAGTTCGGTTTGCAGGGCGAAGAGTTGGTCGAGCTTGTCGGGGTTATGCATGCGGGAAAAGTATCTAATCCCCTCACCCCTAGCCCCTCTCCATGCCTAAACGCATGGAGAGGGGAAGGTCGAATGGTTTTGAAAAGATGGACAACGTGTTTGATAATAAATACTGACGACTTGGATCCCCCCTCTCCATCGGTTTAACGATGGAGAGGGGGCCAGGGGGTGAGGCTA
>JBGPFT010000339.1:0-2775 GCA_041483475.1 Fibrobacteria bacterium
CAATTACATCCGGCATGGGACCGACACCCACTTCTTCTTGAACGGCCAAATCGAGATCCAGGAACATTATCGGAACGGTTTGCTCGACAGCGTCACCGAATTTTGGTACCCCAACGGAAATAAGCGCGGGGAGTTGCCCTATTCGGAGGGGAAGCCCCATGGAAAGGCCCTCGCTTGGTATACCGACGGTAAAAAGCAAAGCGAAAAGAATTGGGAGCACGGGCAATTGGAGGGATTAAGCACCGAATGGGACGAAAAGGGCGTGGTCCGCAACGCGACGCTTTGGAAGCAAAACAAGATCGATAAAGTGGTCGCTCCCTAAGCCCCGGAATTACGCCTTACCCCCGATTTTTCCTAAATTTCGCGTTCGCTCCCGGCGCCGCCTTTCCAAACGCCCGGGAACGTAGGACAATACCGGATGTTGATCGAATTCCTCCCCTTGTTGGCTTATGCCGGACTCGCTTTATTCGTGGGAGTGGCGGCCATCGCTCTTTCAACTTTGCTCGGCCCGAAACGAACTTACAGCAAGGCGAAGTACGAACCCTATGAATGCGGCGTGGATCCGCTGGGCAATCCCCATCAACCCTTCGCCATCAAGTTCTACACCTTCGCTTTGTTGTTCATCCTCTTTGACATCGAAACGATTTTTCTCCTGCCCTTCGCCGTGGGCTACCGGCATTTGCTGGGCGGCGGAGCCTTGACGGCCGTTTTGATGTTCCTGGCGGTGCTGGGCTTGGGACTCTTTTACATCATCCGCACGGGAGCGCTGGAATGGGATTAAGTGATACCCTGAACGATCTCATCACCACGCGCCTTTCCTTCGCCATCAACTGGGCGCGTTCGAATTCGGTATGGCCCATGCCCTTCGGCACGGCCTGCTGCGGCATCGAGATGATGGCCGCTTTCATGCCCAAATACGACGCCTCGCGCTTCGGATCCGAGGTGTTGAAGTTTTCGCCGCGGCAATCGGATCTGCTCATCGTTTCGGGGCGCATCGCGCTCAAGATGATGCCGGTTTTGCAGCGCATCTGGGAGCAAATGCCCGAGCCCAAATGGTGCATTTCCATGGGGGCCTGCGCCAGCAGCGGCGGGGTGTTCGACACTTACGCGCTGATCCAGGGCGTCGATCAATTCATCCCCGTCGACGCCTATATGCCCGGCTGTCCTCCGCGCCCCGAGGCTTTCGTCGACGCTTTGATGGCGGTGCAGGCCAAGGCGAGAAAAGGTTTGGCCAAGTCGAATGATTTCGTAAGCACGGACATGGCCGCCGATCCCGCGCAATCATCCCTGTCCCGCTCGCCCGATGCCTATTACCCATCCCCTTCTGGCCCCCCGAGGGGGAGATAGTTCCGATGTTGATGTATCGGAAAGAAGGGCTGGCCAAGCTCGCGGCCAAGGTCGAGGGTTTTGTCGGGGAAAAACTGCTGAGCAAGGAAGAGAAAACCCAGTATTTCCAGTTTTCGGTGCGGGCCCATGACGCCAAACCGTTGCTCCGCTTCCTGAAAGAAGATCCGGAACTTGGCTTCACTTATTTCATCGACCTGTGCGGAGCGGATTATTTGAAATATCCGCAGCCCATGCCCGAGCGTTTCGCCGTGATCACCACTTTGATGTCGCCCTCGCTCGGCGTCAAGGCGCAGGTGCGGGCCTTCGTGCCGGGCGGCGACGCGCGCATCGCCTCGGTTTCCGATCTTTTTCCGGCGGCGGATTGGACAGAGCGGGAAGTTTGGGATATGTACGGCGTCGAATTCACGGGGCATCCCGATTTGAAGCGCATCCTGCTTCCCGACGACTACGAGGGCCATCCCTTGCGCAAGGATTATCCCCTGCGCGGCCGGGGCGAGCGTTCGAGCTTCCCCGTGTATCACGCCGTTCCCGCCGGCCAGGCTCCGAAAGACTGAGCATGTACTCCTACGAGCAGGAAGTCGTCGAGCAAACCGAGAATACGGTGCACATGAACGTGGGGCCCTCGCATCCCGCCATGCACGGCACCTTGCGGGTGAAGATGGAAGTGCGGGGCGAGCGCATCGTCAAAACCGAGCAGGAAATCGGCTATCTCCATACGGGTTTCGAAAAGCTGGGCGAAAACCTTACCTACAACCAGTTCATCACCCTCACCGACCGGCTCAATTATTTCTCGCCGCTGAACAACAACATCGGCTTCGCCATCGCCTGCGAGGAGTTGATCGGAATCGAAACGCCCCGGCGTTGCCAGGTGATCCGCACCATACTGGCCGAGCTTTCCCGGCTGGCGGATCATTCTCTGTGCGTGGGCGCCTTGGCCATGGATCTCGGGGCCTTCACTTCCATCCTCTGGACTTTCGTGGAGCGCGAAAAACTGTACGACGTGTTCGAGGCAGTCACCGGCACGCGCCTCACCACCAGTTATACCCGCGTGGGCGGATTGGCTTTCGATTTGCCGGAAGGTTTCGAGAAGCGGGTCACTGCCATTTTGGACAGCATGACGGACACGGTGGAGAAGCTGCGGAACAGCTTTTACAAAAACCGCATCTTCCTAGATCGCACCCAGGGTATCGGCGTCATCTCAAAGGCGGATGCGGAAGCCTACGGCATTACCGGCCCCATGGCGCGGGCCTCGGGAGTTGCCTACGATTTGCGCAAGTACCGGCCTTATTTGATCTATGACGAATTGAAATTCGAAGTGCCGATCTACTTGGAAGGGGATTCCTTGGCGCGCTACAAGGTGCGTCTGGACGAGATGGATCAAAGCATCGTTCTGGTCCGACAGGCCATGAAGCTGTTGGAACCCGGTCC
>JBGPFT010000340.1:0-2769 GCA_041483475.1 Fibrobacteria bacterium
AGGAGCTGGTGGAAAACGCCTTGGACGCCGGGGCCACGCAAATCGCGGTTGTCCTCGAGGAAGGCGGCAAGGAATTGATCCGCGTGGCGGACAACGGCTTGGGCATGACCCGCGAGGACGCCTTGCGTTGCTGGCTGCCGCATACTACCAGCAAGATCCGTCAGGTGGAGGATCTCGAATCCGTGTCCAGTTTCGGTTTTCGGGGCGAAGCTTTGGCCAGCATGGCTTCGGTGGCCGAACTCACTTTGGAAACCCGTCATTGGGAAGAGGAAGCCGGAACCCGGATTCGGATCGTGGAGTCGAGGCAGGAGGAAATCGGGGACATCGCCCGCGGGCAGGGAACCACGACGACGGTGCGCCATCTTTTCCGCCATAATCCCGTGCGCCGGAAATTCCTCGCCAGCGGAAAGGCGGAAGGCGGCCGCATCGCGGCCATGCTCACGCGCCTGTCACTGGCCCATCCGGGAGCGTCTTTTCGCCTCAGCGAAGGGACTCGCGAAGTCCTGCATTTGCCCGAAGGCACTTTCCGGCGTCGCGCCGGGGACGTATTGGGTGTGCATCTTCTGGAGGATTTGATCGAAGTGGATTGGGAGCAAGGCGGAATGCATGTGCAGGGGTATATCTCCGAGCCGCAGCGTTTTTCCAGCCGCACCAACCAGCAGCATTTTTTCGTGAATCGCCGCCATGTGCAAAGCGGACTTTTGTCCCGCGCTTTGGGCAGCGCCTATGAAGTGGCCCCGCCCGGGCGTTTTCCCGTGGCCGCGCTGTTCCTGTCCCTGCCGCCCTCGGAAGTGGACGTGAATGTGCATCCTACCAAACGAGAGGTGCGCTTCCTGCATGAAGGACGAGTGTTCTGGGCCTTGTCGCAGTCGCTGCAGCGGGCTTTGCGCGGGGCCATCGCCGCGCCCGCGCTGGATCTTTCCGAAGAACGGGTTGCGGCGGAAGGGAACGGATTCACTTTCGCGCCTTCGCAATCCGCGGTCTGGGAGGAGAGGGAAGAGGCGCCGGTTTCAGCCCAGCTGCAAATGCCTTTGCCGTCAAATTCGTCGGCGGCGCCTGTCGAAACCTCGGGCGCACCTTGTCTGCAAATCCACCGAGGTTTCATATTGGTGGCGGTGCAAAGCGGGTTTTTACTGGTGAACCAGCAGGCGGCGCATGAGCGGATTCTGTATGAGAAAGCACTGGAAGATCTGCGCCGTCCCGGGCGCTTCAACGCCCAGCAATTGCTTTTCCCGGAGCTGATCGAGATGACGTCAACGGAGGCACGGGCCGCCGAAGATCGTTTATCCGAGTTGCGCGCATTGGGCTTCGACTTGGAGCCTTTCGGCCCCGGGGCTTTCCAATTGCGGGGGCTGCCCGCCGAGGTGGCGGCGGAAAAGGCGCAGTCCATCCTGCATTCCTTGATCGGACAATTGTCCGAACCCGATCACGGCGGGAAGGACGCAGGGGACGAAGTCGCTGAGAAAGTAGCTGCGGCCTTCGCGCGCGCCGCCGCGGTTCCCTTGGGCGAGGCGCTGGACGCCCCGCACATGGCGGCCCTGGTGGACGGCTTGTTCGCCACCCGTAACCCGTATGTGACCCCGAGTGGAGCCCCGGTGTTGATCCGTTATTCGCTGGAAGAGATTCGCCGGCGTTTCGGCCTTAAATCTTGACGCCCATACCCCATCCCAAAATCTGTTCGTCCATTTCCAAGTAGGGAATATAGGCGGCCACGCCTTCTTCCAATGTTTGAATGGGTTTTTTGTAACCCGCCGTCCGCATTTTTCCCATTTCAGCCTGGGTGAAATACTGGTAGCGATCGCGAATGGCTTCGGGCATGGGGATGAATTCGATTTTCGGTTCGCGTCCCATGGCGGCGAAGGTGGCGCGGGCCAAGTCCAGCCAGGTGCGGGCCTTGCCCGTGCCTACGTTGTAAATGCCGCCCGGCGTTTTCGAGCCGAGAAAATGCAGGGTCATGTCCACCGCATCCAGCACATGCAGAAAGTCGCGTTTCTGTTCCCCGTCGCGGATGTCGGGGCGATAGGAACGGAACAGTCGCACCTTTCCGGATGCGCGGATTTGCGCATGGGATTTGGCCACCACGCTTTTCATGTCGCCCTTATGGTATTCATTGGGCCCGAACACGTTGAAGTATTTCAGCCCCACGGCGAAGTCGAAGCTTCCGTTGCGCAGCGCCCAGTTATCGAACATCTGTTTGGAATAGCCGTAGGCGTTGAGCGGCCTGAGCTTCGGCAGCAAGGCATGATCGTCGGAATAACCTAAGGCTCCGTCGCCATACGTGGCGGCCGAGGATGCGTAGATGAAGCGAACCGGAGGTTTCCGGCTTCCGCACCATTCCGCGATCTCTTTTGTGTACTCGAAGTTGTTCTTGAGCAAAAACCCGGCGTTGGTCTCCGTGGTGGAGGAACAGGCCCCGAGATGGAATATCGCCTGGATGCCTAGGCGGTCCAATTTTCCCGATCGCAGCGCCGGGAGAAAATCGTTCCGGTCGAAGTAATCCGCGTAACGCAGCGGAACCAGATTGCGCCAGCGGCTATCCGGTCCCAGGGCGTCGACGAGGATCAGGTTGTCGAAGCCGAGATGATTGAGTCTCCAGGCCAAGGCGCTGCCGATAAACCCGGCGGCGCCGGTGACGACGTAGCAGGGAGAGTTTTTTTCGCGATTCGATTTCGCGGGTTTACGGGCGGGCATGGATGTCAAAATTATATCCTTTGCTCCTCACCCCCGACCCCTCTCCCCGCTTAAAGGCGGAGAGAGGGGGGCCGTTCC
>JBGPFT010000341.1:0-2768 GCA_041483475.1 Fibrobacteria bacterium
AAATTCAACTGGAAGCGCCAATAGCTTTTACGGTTCCAATGCGGGCAGCGCCAATACCACCGGTACGGCCAACACTTTTTCTGGTTATTTTTCGGGCCTCAACAGCACTACTGGGACCGGCGATAACTTTTCCGGTTATCAATCGGGCTATAATAACACAACGGGAAACTACAACATTTTTTCCGGCTTTCAGGCGGGCTATTACAACACGACAGGCAGCAAAAACTCCTATATCGGGTATTTATCCGGCCCAAATTTTTTAGCCAATGGCGGCGACAGCCAGAATGTTTTTATCGGGTACGACGTCGGAGTGATCGGCTCAAACCAATTGGCCATTGGCTATGGCCGATCCTCGACTCCGCTCATCGCCGGCGACTTCGCCGCCAATACCGTCACCATCAACGGTACGCTCACGGTTTACGGCTTCGCCAATCTCTCCGATCGCCGCATCAAGGAAAATATCGTGCCGTTGCCGAACGCCTTGGACGGAGTGGGGAAGCTTAACGGCGTGTACTACAACTTCAAGAAGGATCCGGACGGCATCCGTCCCCGGGGTCGGCAAATCGGGGTGATCGCGCAGGACGTCGAAAAAGTGTATCCCGAACTTGTATCGACTACCCGGGATGGGCTCAAGGCCGTGGATTATCCCAAGCTGACGGCGGTGCTGATCGAGGCGGTAAAGGAGTTGAAAAGTGAGAACGCCGAACTTAAAATAAAAAATCTGGAGATGGCGACTTGGAGAGAAAAGGTTGATGCGGCCTTGCGGTTATCGGCATTGGAGCGCGATGTGGCGAAGGTGGCGAAGCGCTGAGTCGATCGGAAGCGAATGTTTGCAATTTTCGGAGTAAAAGCAATCGAATCAAACCCAAAGACCTTCCCCTCTCTATCGTTTAAGTATGGAGAGGGGCTAGGGGTGAGGCGATTAAAACCCAATGGAAGGATCACCAATGCGTAAACCCGAATTCGGATTTTTGTTTGCCGCCATCGCCGCTTCCCTTTCTGTTCCCTTCGCCCAGCCCCCAACGCCCCCGCCCGCCTTCAGTTACCAGGCCTTGGTGCGCGACGGGTCGGGCCAGCCCGTGCGATCCGGTCCGGTGAGCGTGCGCATTCGCCTGCATCAGGATTCGGCCTATGCCTCCGTTTCTTATGCTGAAACCTTTACCCCCACCACCAACGGCTTCGGCAATATCAACCTGTCCATAGGGCTGGGGACGGTGTTGTCCGGAAACTTTTCCGTCCTGGACTGGTCGCGGCCCATGTACGTCGAAATCGGGGTGGATATAACCGGCGGCACCACTTACGCCGATCTGGGCACCACCCAGCTTCTCAGCGTGCCGTATGCCATGTACGCGGGACGAAGCGCGACCACAACCGGCGTGAACATCAGCGAAATCCATGACGCCGACAACAATACCAAGGTGTCCACGGAAAGGAATGCCAACGAAAACATAGTCCGCTTCGATCTGAATGGCACTGAGAAAATGCGACTGACAGGAAACAGGCTGGAGTTCGCGAATATACCCGGCAATTCGCTGTACATCGGCGACAGCGCGGGAGCGAATTCCACCGGACCTGTCAACTTGTTTATCGGTTACAAGGCGGGACGGGTCAACACCACGGGGAGTCAAAACACCTTCGCGGGCCATGGGGCCGGCTACTCCAACACCACGGGGAGCCAAAACACCTTCGCGGGCACCGATGCCGGCTTCTTCAACACCACGGGGAGCCAAAACACCTTCGCGGGCGCCCAGGCCGGCTCCAACAACACCACGGGGTATCATAACACCTTCGCGGGCAGTATTGCCGGCTTCAACAACACCACGGGGAACAACAACACCTTTGCGGGCTATACGGCCGGCCGTTCCAACACCACGGGGGGCTTCAACACCTTTTCCGGCTACCAAGCCGGCTACTTCAACACCACGGGAGACTATAACACCTTTTCCGGCCCTTCCGCCGGCTTCTACAATACTGCGGGGAGCTTCAATACTTATATCGGTTTTCTCACCGGCCCGGGTGCAGCATCGACTGGAAGGGATTCCTTTAGTGTGGCCATAGGCTATGCCGTTCGCACAAACGGTTCCAATATGCTTGCCATCGATAATTCCGCTTCGGCCAACCCTCTAATCGCCGGCGATTTTGCCGCCAACACCGTCACCATCAACGGCAGTCTTACGGTTTACGGCTTCGCCAATCTCTCCGATCGCCGCATCAAGGAGAATATCGCGCCACTAACGAACTCCCTGGACGGAGTGGGCAAACTCAATGGTGTGTACTACAACTTCAAGAAAGATCCGGAGGGTATCCGACCCCGGGGCAGGCAAATCGGCGTCATCGCGCAGGACGTCGAAAAAGTGTACCCCGAACTCGTATCCACGACCCAGGATGGCCTCAAGGCCGTGGATTATCCCAAGCTGACGGCGGTATTGATCGAGGCGGTGAAGGAACAGCAGAAAACCATCGAATCGCTGAAAGCCGGTAATGTGTCGATGGCCGCCCGGATGGAAAAAGTCGAGGCCGCGTTGCGGATATCGATGTTAAAAAAGGGAAGCGAATCTTTAGCTGACGCAAGTAAATGACCTTCCCCTCTCCATGCGTTTAGGCATGGAGAGGGGCGAGGGGTGAGGTTATCCGAAACTCTGCAGCTGGTACAGCTTGGCGTAAATCCCGTTTTGCGCCAACAGCGTTTGATGCGTTCCTTCCTCGCGAATCTGTCCTTTGTGCATGACCAAAATGCGGTCGGCGTTCTTGATGGTGGAGAGGCGATG
>JBGPFT010000342.1:0-2752 GCA_041483475.1 Fibrobacteria bacterium
CTCTCCACCACAAACCCGTCCAAGATGGCGCTGTTGGCCCCAATCACCACGGGTCCGATGTTGTCCGAGATGGAAGTGTCGCCCCGTTCCCCGCTGAGAATGGTTTCATTGGTCGCCGGATTCCGTGCGCCGCGCCCATTCTCGCCGCCCGAAAATCCCCCGAAAATCCCCACCGCCTTCATCACGAAGCTGGTGTCGTAAGTCGAATCCGCAGCTCCCTGGTAGGGTTTGTAGACACCCTTGGCCACCCAGATTTCCCAACCATCCGCAGCTTTGGCCAAGGCCGATTGCAGGTATTTGCAGGCCGAGACCCAAGAATTGCCGTCACCATTGGTATCGGTGACCGCCGCGTCGACGAAAAGCACTTGACTGCGCCGCGTCACTACTATGAAAGTGGTATCCGAAACCCCTCTGGAATCAGTGAAGCCTTGGGCGATGATATTATCGCCTTCCGCAAGGTGTTTCCATTCCAGCCGCTCCGCTCCAGCATCCACGGTCCATCTTATTTCCACGCTGTCTTGATTGGTGACATATCCGGTGGCGGGCCAGGTGATGGCCACTACCGGCGTATCCAGGGGGGTGAATTGGATCCCCATGGGTTGGCCGGGGCTGCCTTGGTTGAAAGGCAGGCGCAGTTCCAGCACCGACACGCCGTCTCGGTATCCCCGGAGTACGATGACGAAATTCCCTCCGGGGGGATTTCCGATGGGCATGTCTTTCAATTGGAGCGGATTATTATACGGCCCATGAAACAGGAGAGTCGTGTCGCCGCCGACGGCGATGTAAAGATAGAGACTGTCGTATTTCAGGTTCAGGGCCCTTAGGGAATCGTTGAGCTGCAAGGTCAAGGTGTCCGGTTTCCGGGGCTCGGAAACGTTACAAGCCCAGGCCAGGAAGGCGGCGGCTGCCAACAGCAGATAAAGAACGGACCGCTTTTTCAAAACGCGCCTGCGAAATGGGCGGGGGCCGGGGGTTTATCGGGTTGCATCATCCACGCCGCAACGCTGGCCCCTGCGGCTACCGTGGTGAGCCCCGCCGTCCACCATACCCAGGCATGCGAGGGCTTGGATCCGGGCGCGGCTTCCTCCTTGGGGGCTTCGATGGGATTCCCGAAGGCGTCGTGATGGGCGTTGTATTCCTGGGCGCGCTGAAAATCCTTTTTGGCCTGGTCGAAGATGTCCTGGATATCCTTGGAAACGTGGGTGTCGGTGAGTTCGAAGGTCGGGGCCAAAGTCAGGAGCTGGCTGAAATAGCTGTCGGCCCGGGATCTATCATTGGGGTTCGCGGCGTAAATCAACCCCAGGTATTTGTTGATGAAAATCAATTCCCCCTTGCCGGCCCCATCTCCTTTTTCCTTCAAATAAACTTCCAGGTTCTCCTTCACCTCATCCAGCTTGCCTTCCTTGTAAGCGTCTTGCAGGGTGGGCATGTCCAGCTTGCCGTTGGGGAGAACTCCCGTTCCCGCGAACAGAACCCCAAAGGACAGAAGAAGCGGGATGGCCAATCGCATAGGACCCTTAAAATTGTTAAAATACACCCGCAAGTCCAACGGGAGTTCCACAAACGGAGAATTGACCCATGTCCATCCCCCAAATCCTCGGAATATTGGTTTTATATGCCCTGGGAGCCGCGGCTTCCTGCGCCTGGTCCCTGGCGGAAGGTGCCACCGCCCTGCTCGGCCTGCTGCTATGGACTTCGTTTTTCGGCTTCTGCAATGCCACGGGCTGGGCGTTATGGTGGAGCCGGGAGCATTGGCTGCCTTGATCCGGTCGTAATTTTTCAAGTCCCGAATATCAGACGGGCCATCACCGCCGCCCCCAGGGTCAACATCAAATTGGGGTGGACTCCGTTGTCCCAACCGTGGCGGAAAACCCAGGACGTGTACAGGGATTCCCAAACATTCGCCGCGAGGGCGATGACGATCAGCGCCGCGATCTCCCTGGCTCCGCCCCAGTGATAAAAGAGAATGGGAATCGAAGCGAAGAGGGCCGCGATGAGGCCGGTTCCCGTTCCCACCAGGGAAATGCCGCCTTCGGCGCCGGGCTCGCAGCGGTGCGGCGGCCATAGGGTGAAAGTGCTCCCGCGCCAAGCCTTACCGATTTCCGAGGAAACCGTGTCCATGGTTTTGGCCACCAAGGGCGCGACGCAAACCAGGGCCGCGTTCCGGCCGGACATTCCCGAAACCGCGTAAGCCGCCGGAGCCATCCACGCCGCCATTCCGGCGGCTCCAAACACCTCGGCCGCTCCCCTTTTCCCTCCTCCGGGTTCGGACAGGCCCCGGCGGTGTTTTTCCGCGAAGCGAAAGGAGGTGGCGGAGATGCCGAGGACGAAAAAAAGTCCCAAAAAAAGCAACAGGCCGGGATGAGCGAGCACGAGCAATAAGGCGCAAAAGCTTCCGCAGAGGGCGCCGCCGGCGGTGAGTTTCCGGGCGAGGAAAGCCACAAGTGCGAAAGCGATAGGGAGGACGAAAGTCATCCACGAGGCGGAAGCCCAAAGGGACGCGGTTTCCGGCGCGAGAGGCGAAGGGATTAAAGCCAGCAAGACCGTGGCCGCGAAGGGCACGATGAAATTGTCGTCGACCCGAAACCACAGGGATTCGATGAGGCCGATCAGAAAGCAGAGCAGCGGCGGAAGCCAGAGTTGGGCTGGGGAAACGAAAGTGTACCAGAGCCAGGTTGCGGGCAAAGCCGCGGCGGCGCTGCCGATCAGCCAACCTATGAGGAATTTACGGGGATTCCAGGGCAGGGGAAAG
>JBGPFT010000343.1:0-2682 GCA_041483475.1 Fibrobacteria bacterium
CGACTTCAAGATATTGCTTATCGATTTCGCGCAGGAAACGCGACCCGAAGGCGTCCTCATAGCCTCCGTAGCGGCGGCGGCGCCGGGCGAAAGTGAGGGAAAGATCGCTGCGGGCTCGCGTGACGGCCACATAGAACAGCCGCCTCTCCTCCTCAACGTCGTCCTCATCGTCGCGCAACATGGGAAAAAGCCCGTCTTCGAGACCGGTGACGAATACACGCGGGAATTCCAAACCCTTGGCGCTATGCACGGTCATCAAGGTCACCGCCTCGCGGCTTTCCTTAAGTGCGTCGGCGTCGGAGACTAGGGCGATCTCCTGCAGAAAGCTTTCCAAGGGGGATGCGACTGGTAATTCGACTTCATCCGCTTGACCTTCCCCCCGGGGGGTTTCTCGATTTCGGTCTTCGAAATCCTGCGCGGCCGCCACCAATTCCTCCACGTTGGCCAAGCGATCGATGGCCTCGTCGGTGCCGTCCGCTTCCAAAGAAGCCTTATACCCCGACTTCGCCAACACCTGGGCCACGAGTTCCGCCAGCGGCAATTGGGCCGCGAGCGTGCGAAGTTCGGAGAGCAAATCATGAAAGATTTTCATCTGTCCGGCGGCCGCCTTGGTGATGCCGATTTCGAAAGCATGAGACAAGGCTTCCGTCAGTGAAATTCCGTTAGCAGAAGCAAAGTTCTGCAATAATTCCAACGATTTTTCGCCGATGTGGCGCTTGGGCACCCCGATGGCGCGCGTGAAGGCGACATCGTCGCGCGGATTCACCAACAGACGTAAATAGGCCAGGAGATCTTTCACCTCCTTGCGTTCGTAAAAACGGATGCCGCCCACGATCAGGTAGGGGATTTGCCGCCGCCGCAATTCATCCTCCAGCACGCGCGATTGCGCGTTGGTGCGGTAAAACACCGCCGTTTCTCCGGGACGGAAACGATCGTCGCTTTGGACGCGGCGCGCCACCCAGGCCGCCTCCATGCCTTCGTCGTCCAATTCCACCAAGGTGATTTTCTCGCCGGGGGGATTGTCGGTAAACAGGGTTTTCTCCATCCGATCCTGGTTGCGGCGAATCACCGACGCCGCCACCCCGAGGATGTTGGCGGAGGATCGGTAATTTTGCTCCAGCTTGGTGATCTTGGCCTCGGCGAAGTCCTTTTTGAAGCTCAGGATGTTGGCAATGTCGGCGCCGCGCCAGCCGTAAATGCTCTGGTCATCGTCGCCCACGGCCACGAGATTCCGGTGCGGCCCCAGCAAAAGCCGGATCAACTGGTATTGGGCCTTGTTGGTGTCCTGGTATTCGTCGATGAGGACGTAGCGGAACGACGAGGCGATCACCTGCTGCACCTCGGGAAATCCCTGCAGCAGGCGGATGGCGAGGAGGATGAGATCGTCGAAATCCATGGCGTCCTGTTTTTGCAATTCGTCCTGGTAGCGGCGATAGAGCGCGGCCATTTTTTTCTCGTATTCGTCCTCCGCGCGCCGGGCGGCTTCCTCCGGGCCGAAGCCCTGGTTCTTGCCACGGCTGATGAAATGGCGCAAGGCGTCCGCGGAAAAACGCGCGTCGTTTTCCAGATGCTCCGACAGCAACAGCTTCTTCATATGCCGCTTCTGATCGTCGGTATCGTAGATGGTGAAATGCGACGTATACCCGATGCGCTCGGCGTGTAAGCGCAGCAAGCGCGCGCAAATGGAATGAAACGTCCCCATCCACCGCAGCGGCGCCTCATAACCCAGGAATTTGACCACGCGCTCGCGCATTTCCCGCGCGGCCTTGTTGGTGAAGGTGACGGCCAGGATTTCATGGGCCCGATAACGGTGTTCCCGGATGAGATGGGCGATCTTATAGGTGAGCACCCGCGTCTTTCCGCTGCCGGCTCCCGCCAGGATGAGCTGGGGCCCCGGCGTATGCAGCACGGCTTCCAATTGCGCGGGGTTGAGGAGATTGCGCAGGGATGCTTCGCTTAATTCACGGGATTGCGGCGTCGCGTTGAAAAGGGTTTCCACGGAGGGGAAGGTAAAAAAGGCGGCTTTACGCTTTCCCCGGCCCCTATCTAGATTATGGCATGGCCAAAATACTTCCCGACGTTTCCCGCACCTTCGCCGAATATCTCGTCCTGCCGGGTTTGACCCGGAAGGATCATGTCCCCCGCAACGTTTCCCTGGCCGCACCCGTGTCCGCTTTCAAGCGCGGCGAGGAAATCCGCTTCCGGCTGAACATCCCCGTGGTGTCGGCCAGCATGCAAGCCGTATCCGGCAGCGACATGGCCGTGGCCCTGGCGCGGCAAGGCGGATTGGCCTTCATCTATTGTTCCCAACCCGTCGAAAGCCAGGCTTCCATGATCTCCCGGGTCAAGGCGCATAAGGCCGGCTTCGTGAACAGCGACACCAACGTGAAACCCGGGGCCACTTTGCGGGAGCTGCTGGGAATACAGCGCCGCACCGGCCATTCCACGGCGGGGGTCACCGACGACGGCACCAACACGGGGAAATTCCTCGGCATCATCACCGACAAGGATTTCTGGGAATTCGAGGATGATTTGCAAAGCCCCGTGTCGGGTTACATGACGCCGGTGGAAAAAGTCATTCATGGCCGCGTGGGCGTCACCCTCACCGAGGCCAACCGCCTTTTGCACAAGCACAAAAAAGAATGCCTGCCCATTCTCGCGGCCGACGGCCGGCTCGATTCC
>JBGPFT010000344.1:0-2671 GCA_041483475.1 Fibrobacteria bacterium
ATCGAGTATTCGGGGAGGATCCACGCCGAGCCGATCGAGCAAGGCCTTTTGCACGGCGGCTTCGACGGCGTTTTTCATCTGCGCGCCCACGCTGGGGTCGGAGCCGTCCACGATCACTTGCAACGAAGCGCCTCCGGGCCTTCTCAGCGCGGCGTCGAGATTCGGTGGCAGGCGGAGTAACGCCCGGGTATGTCCGGTGCGGAAAGGTTCCAAGGGGTCGGCCGAAGGCGGTATCACCCGAGAGATCGAGAAGAAAGTTGAAGCATCCAGGCGCGCCGCGAGATCCCGCGCGGCGGGCCCGGGATGCGGAGTTTCCACCACCAACTCGGCGTCGCGGATGTCGGCGTTCAGGGCATAGCCGTACAGGAACATCATGATCACCGGCATTAGAATGACGATGGCCAGGGTTTGCGGATCGCGCACGATATGCAGGAATTCCTTGCGCGCGGCCACGGTGATGCGGCGAAGCGAGGCTTTCATGCGGCCTTTTCCACGCGTTCGACGACGTCCAAAAACACCTCGCCCAGCGAGGCGCGGCCGTGGATTTCCTTGAGGCGAGCCGGGGTGTCCAATGCGGCGAGCCGGCCTTGCACCAAAATGGCCACCCGGCCGCAATACTCGACTTCGTCCATGTAATGCGTGGTCACGAACACCGTGGTTCCGGCGCGGGCCTGATCGGCGATCAAATCCCAAAAATGTCGACGGCTGACGGGGTCCACCGAAGCCGTGGGCTCGTCGAGGAAAAGGATTTCGGGGCCGTGCAGCAGGGCGCAAGCCAGGCTCAGGCGTTGTTGCCATCCCCAGGGCAGAGATCCCGTGCGCTGCGGCAATAGCGGGCTGAGATCCAAGGATCGGCTGGTAACGGCGATACTTTCCCGCAAAGCCGCGCCGCGCACGCCGTACAACCCGCCGTACAATCGCATATTCATTTCCACCGTAAAATCGGGATACAACGAAAATTTCTGCGACATATAACCGATGCGCGATCGGATTCGATCGGTTTCGCCGCGGATATCGCATCCGGCCACGGTGCCCGATCCGGAAGTGGGTTGCAACAAACCGCACAACATTCGAATAGCGGTGGTTTTGCCCGCGCCGTTGGCCCCTAGAAAGCCGAACACTTCGCCGCGTTCCACGCGCAAGGTCAGTTGATCCACGGCGGTGAATTTACCGAATCGCCGGGTCAAATCTAGGGTTTCGATGGAGGCCGTCATGCCGCGTCTTCCCGGCTCAGCAAGGCGAACAAAAGATCCTCGATGGTCGGATCCATCGGTTCCGAGGATTCGGCGCCGGGAAAGAGTTTCCACAATTCCTGGCCACCTAGGGGGCTGGCGGCGTCCAATGCGACATGCAAATCCCCTCCGGACGGATACACCATGGCCACGCCTTCTGGGGGCGCATTCCGGGCGGGGTAGGCGAGGGGCTTGGGGCTGCGGATGCGGTACAGCGAATAGGGGTAATGACGCAGCATTTCCTCCGGCGCTCCCGAGGCCAGGACTTTTCCATGATGGAGCAAAAGCAAGCTGTCGCACAAGGTCGCCTCATCCATATAAGGAGTTGAAACTAAAAGCGTTATGCCTTGAGACTTCAAAGATTTCAGCAATAGCCAAAAATCCCGTCTGGCCACCGGGTCAACGCCCACCGTGGGTTCGTCCAGGAAAATCAAGGAGGGTTGATGCAGCAGGCAGCAGCATAGCGCCAACTTTTGTTTCATGCCCCCCGAAAGCAAGGCGGCTCTTCGCTTTTGGAAAGGCTCCAAGGCCGAAAACCGGAGCAGTTCGGACATGCGCTTCTTTTTTTCCGCGGCATCCAGGTCGTAAAGATCGGCGAAGAAGTTCAGGTTTTCCGCCACGCTGAGATCGGGGTACAGCGAAAACCGTTGGGGCATGAAAGCGATGCGGCGGCGCAAGGCCAGGAAATCCTCGCGTACATCCATCCCCAACGCCTCCGCTTCACCGGCGTCTGGGTCCGTCAGAGTGGCCAGAATGGTGAGCAAGGTGGATTTGCCCGCCCCGTCGGCGCCGATAATGCCGAACAAGCCGCCGGAGGGGACGGCAAAGGAAACCCCCTTGAGGGCGTTTTCCCCCGCATGGTTCTTGGCGAGATTGCGAACGCGGAGCGCGACGGTCATGGACGGGGGGAATAGGAGGCGAGGTAAACCTCCACCGGCAATCCCCGCTTCAACAATCCGCCTTGGGAAGAAGCTTCGGCGCGAACGCGGAAAACCAATTCGGCCCGGCTTTCGCGCGTCTGGATATTCTTCGGGGTGAATTCAGCCTCGGAGGCGATGAAGCGGATGACGGCCGGGACATGCGCCGCGGCGCCTTCCACGCGCAGGCCCACCGTGTCCCCGATGCGGAGCAAGGCCAAGGTTCCCTGAGGCACGAAGAAATCCGCGTGCACGGAATCGCGGCGGCCCAATTCAAACACGGCCTGGCCCGGGGCCACGGCTTCGCCCGCATTCCGGTAGCGCGTCAGCACGAACCCGGCCGCCGGCGCCAGGACGCGGCAGCGCCGCAGCTGGGTGAGCAGCGATTCCAGGCGATAATGCAAGGCGCGTTTCCTCGCGTCGAGGCCTTGGACGGCGCTGCGCACGGCGTCGAGCTTATGCCGTGCGGCGTCCTGTCCGGTGGCGAGCTTATCCATTTGCTGCGGCGTGGCGGCGCCCGCC
>JBGPFT010000345.1:0-2666 GCA_041483475.1 Fibrobacteria bacterium
ACGGCGCTGCGCGAAAGCGAGGAGCGCTACCGCACCTTGGCGCAACTTTCGCCCGTGGGCCTGTTCCGGTGCGATCGCGAGGGAAATTTCGGCTATGTCAACGAGCAATGGTGCGCCCTCACCGGCTTGAACCAGGAACAATCCAAGGGCCGGGGTTGGCACGCGGCCCTGCATCCGCTGGATCGGGAGTGGATGCTGGCGGCCTTCCGCGACGCGTTGCGAGCGGGGTTCCATTTTGAAGGCGAATTCCGCTTCCGCCGCCCCAACGGCACCGTGTCCTGGGTGCTGGCCCGCGCGCTGCCCGAACGCCTCTCCGGCGGCGCAGTGGCGGGAACCATCGGAACCGTCACCAACATAACCGATCGCAAGGAAGCTGAGGACTTGCTGGCCTTCCGCCAGAAACTGTTGGCTCAGGCCGCCAAGGGCATGCCCCCCGAATCGCTGTTCGCGTCCCTGGTTGCCCTGTTGGAAGCGGAAAGCAACGGGGGCCGGGGCGTGCTGTGGCTGGATGCGGACGAAGGCGGAGTCCCGGCCGCTTACGCCCCTTCCCTGCCGGCGGATCTCGTCCGGGATCTTCGCAGTTACCTGGATTCCCGAAGCGGGGGCGTCGGGGAAGTTCCGATCACCGATTACCTGTCATTGGCCGGCTTCGCCCGGCAGCGACCCGGGGATTTGCACGATTGGCTCGGCCTCGGGGGCGTGGCCGTGCTTTCCCTTTCCGCCTCCAGGGGAAAGGGAAACCGCGGGCGCATCGCTCTGGTATACCCCTCGGCCGATCCCGCCTCGCTTTTCGACTGCAAGTTATTGGAGTCGGCAGCGGAACTCGTGTCCTTGGTGCTTGAACGCCGCCGCCAGGAGGACATCGATAGGCTGAACCGGGAACTTTCCTCGCAAAACCGCCGCATCCTCGAGGCGAACCGGATGAAAACCGAGTTCATGGCGCGCATGTCGCATGAACTGCGCACCCCGCTCAACGCCATCATCGGCTTTTCGCAATTGCTGGCGGACCAGCGCACGGGACCCGTGTCCCCCAAGCAGATCGAATTCCTCAACGACATCCTGCAAAGCGGCATGCACCTGCTGCGCATCATCAACGATTTGCTCGACCTGGCGAAAATCGAGGCGGGCAAGGTGGATGCGCGCCTGGAACCGGTGCGCGCCGGGGACATCGCCGCCGAGGTGCGCGACATGCTCCGCCCCCTGGCGGCGCAAAAGGGATTGGCGGTCGAAGTCGATTGCGAACTCGATCCGCCCGAGGCCATGCTGGACGCGCAAAGGTTCCGGCAAATCCTTTACAATCTCGTCTCCAACGCCGTCAAGTTCACCCCGGCGGGCGGAGGAGGCGTCTCCGTCAGCTGCGCCTGGCGGGAGGCCGGAACCCTGGAGGTGCGGGTGCGCGATCACGGCATCGGCATCAAGGCCGAGGATCAATACAAGCTGTTCCAGCCCTTCCAGCAACTCGATTCCTCGCTTCCGATCATGATACCGGGATCGGGGCTGGGCCTGGCGATATGCCGGCAACTGGCCGAACTCCACCACGGTTCCATCGAACTCAAAAGCGAGCCCGGGCGCGGCAGCGTTTTCACCGTGGTATTTCCGGAAGCGGCGGTTCCTTCCAGCCTGTCTTTTTGACGCTCGCGCTGCCAAAAGATCAATTCGTCGGTTGATAAATCAGGCCGGTTTCCCGTTAATTCGGATTTGAACGAATCCGTTCCCTGGTCCGGTTCTTGCGTTCCAACGGGCGCAAGAGGTCTTATGCCGTTCTCGGAATCCACTTCCTTGGCCAAGATGCTGCAAATCAGGCCGGCGGCCGTCGAACTGTTGGAAAAAACCGGTAAGCCCTTCTGGAACCACCTGGATCTGACGCTAGCGGACTTTTGTCGGGAAACCGGGACTGTGTTCGCGGCCTTCCTGAAACAAACGGCAAACCTTCCGATCGCCGCCCCCGACGCGAACTTCGCCCAGGAACCCTTGTATCGCTTGCTGGACTACCTCACCCAGAACCACCGCGATTTCCAGGGGAAGGATCTGCCGGAGATCAGCCATCTGCTCGACGTGCACAATATCCCCGTCTATCCCGATGGCTATGTGCTGAAGCTCGCCCATCAAACCTTCCGGGCCTTCGAGGAAAAATTCCTGGAACATATGCGCGAGGAGGAGGAGCACGTTTTCCCCCATATCCTGCGGCTTGAAGCCGCGCTCCGCACCCCAGGATTGAAGCCGGTTCTGCACCGCGCCTCAGTGAGCGTGTTTGCCGCCATCCAAAGCCATGCCGCCGAGGAAGAACTCAAGCGCATGATCGCCGAAGTCCGGGAAAAGGTGCGCAATCACCGCCTCCAGGAGCCGACAGCCACGGTGACGGACGAAGTCTATCGGCAACTGGAAAGCTTCGAGGGCCGGTTCTCCGCCCACGCGGCCCTGGAAACCGGCGTGCTGTTTCCCCGGGCCGCGGAAATCGAACGGCGGTTGTTCAACCGCGAATTCAAGGGCAAGCCTCTTCCCTTTCCCTTGACACACGCGCCATGACGGAATCTGAGGAGTCGAAATGCAACGCAAACCGAAAGTCCTGATCGCTTACGACGGGTCCGCCTGCTCGGACGGGGCGCTGGCCGACCTCCGCAACGCCGGGTTGGGTCCGAAAGCAGAGGCCAAGGTACTCACCGTGG
>JBGPFT010000346.1:0-2662 GCA_041483475.1 Fibrobacteria bacterium
ACACCTTGGTGTTGCTGGCGTGCATAGGCATCACGTTAATCTTTCCTTTCCGAGAACCTTGGGTCTGGGCTTTTTTCGGCGGGGCGGTATTTTCCTGCCTGTGGGTGACCAAGGACGAATGGGTGCATGCCGCGCAATGTTCCCCCGCCGAGCATTGGCTGCACGCCGTGCTGTTCCTGCTGCATCCGACCGCGCTATGGGCGGCTTACGGTTTATGGCAAGGCGGAGCCGGCCTTCCCCGGACGGTGCTATGGGCCGAGGCGATGCTTTGCGTCGTCTCGGCGCTGTATCAAATCCTCTATTGGAATTTTCCATGGCGTCACCTTCCGGAATAAACAACGCGTTTTACGACGACTTGGGCGAGCGTTGGTTCACGGCCCAGGACGATCCCGTGGCCTTGCTCCGGGCCGAAGGCGAAGTCAAGCATGCCTGGGTGGAAACGCAATTGCGGGAACGGCTGGGAATTCCGCAACCCGAAAATCCGCCGCTGCGCGTTCTGGACGTGGGTTGTGGGGCCGGTTTTTTGACGCATCGCCTGGCGGCGCTGGGTTATGCGGTGCAGGGATTGGATTGTTCGCCGGGCGCCTTGCGCATGGCGCGTTCACGGTCGGGTTCCGACCGATATCACCGGGGCGATGCCCTGCGGCTGCCTTTCCGGGACGGAAGCTTCGACGCGGTATGCGCGATGGATTTTTTGGAGCATATCGAGAATCCCCGCGCGGCAATCGCGGAGGCGGCGCGCGTGCTGCGGCCCGGGGGACTCTTTTTCTTCCACACCTTCAACCGCAATTTTCTGGCCTGGCTTATCATCATCAAGGGACTGGAATGGTTCGTATGCAACACGCCTCCCCGCATGCATGTGCTGCGCCTGTTCATCAAGCCGCGGGAATTGGAGGGCTATTGCCGCGATTCGGGCCTGCGCGTGGAGGCTTGGAGGGGCGTGCGACCCGACTTCCGGCGCACGGCCTTTTGGCGTATGCTGGGAACCGGCATCGTGCCCCGCGATTTCCGTTTCGTCTTGACCCCTTCGCTGCGCCTGTCCTATATGGGAATGGCGAAAAAGTCCTGACGCCGATTCGGCTTCACGTCGTCGCCGTGGTGAACTTTCGTCTACGAAGAGCAATGGTGACTCCGATAATCAGAAGGAACAGGATTTCCCCCCCGATATAGCCGAACAACTTGAAAGCGGCGCCTGAGGTGAACCCGTAGGAATGCAGGCCCACGTTGAGGAGATTGACGCCCAACCAGGCCAGCGAGACGATGACGGCGCCGAGTACCGCGCCCGCCGCCATGCCGAGATCGCGGATTTTCCCGAACATGCGGGCATGCAGGAGGATGGCGCACCACAGCACGATGAGCAGGGCACCATTCTCCTTGGGATCCCAGCCCCAGAAACGACCCCAGCTTTGATCGGCCCAGATTCCGCCCAGTACGGTGCCGATGAAGGAAAACAATAAACCGAAACATAAAGTTCCGAATACCATGCGGTCGATTTCCTTCAACGCCGAAGAGGGGGCATTGAACGCGGCCCGCACCAAATAAATATGGCCGATCACGCCCGACAGCACACAGGCCGCGTAGCCGGTGGTGATGCAGACGACATGGGTGGAAAGCCAGAAATTGCTGTTGAGCACGGCCACCAGCATTTGCAGGGTGTCGCCATCGGCCGCATAGCGGCCCGCGATGGAAAGCAGGATGACTCCGAGCAAGGCGGCGGCGAGCAACGCCATGCCTTGCCGAGTGCGGCGTTCGAGGAACAGGGCCGCCGCGATGGACACCGCGGCCACGAAGGGGAAGGTTTCGTAAAGGGATGTGACGGGCGGACGGCGCATGATGAGGATGCGCGCCACGATCCCGCCGACATGGATGATCCAGGCGGCCAGGGCGAACAGTCCGGCGATCGAATACCATCCCCGGCGCCGGGTCAGGAAAAAAGTAAAGCAAAGGAATAAAGCGATCCAATACGCCGTGACGGCGAGGAACAGGGGGTCGGCGCGGTCATAAAGGATTTCCAGGGGGAAGCGGGTTTTCTCCAGGCGGGCGCCCGCGCGCTTTTCGATGGCGGCACGGAAATAATCGGCCTCCCGGGCGAAGCCCGCGGCGTCGCCGCGGCGATAAGCGTCGGACAGCGCGGCCAAAAAGCCCACCTCGCCGTGCAGGGTTTGCAAACGGGCCGGATCCGCGATCACCTCGGAGGGGCTGAGCCAGGCATCGGGCTTGTTCGGATCGGGCAGGACGGAGAACGCGGAAGGCTGCCCCATTTGGGATTGCAGGTACATGGATCGCGACAAGCGGATGACTTCATTTTCCGTCGCGCTGCGGGCGGCCTCGGAACGCTTCCCCACGTCCTCCAGGACGCGCGCCAATACCGGGGCGCTTTCCATGAGTTGCCAGAAAGTCGTGGGCTCCTTCCCGTCGGCGGGAAGACCCAGGATTTTCCGGGTTTCGGGAACCGCTACCGCCAAGACGGCCGAGGGGCGGGCATACTGCAGGGTCCGCGTGAGGTTGAGATAGGTGACGACGTTGGCGAAGGTGCGGAGCAATTCCTTTTCCACCAAGTTGCGTTTTTCCGCCTTCACCGAGTCCGCGCGCGAGGCCAGGGATTGCAGGCGATGCAAGGCGGGTTCCAGCTTGCGGTAGGAATAGCACCGGTGCTTGTCCG
>JBGPFT010000347.1:0-2616 GCA_041483475.1 Fibrobacteria bacterium
ATTCCCTGCAACCAAACGCAAGAGGATTTGTTTTCCGTCAGCAGATTCACCCAGCGATCCTCGTAGCGGCCGGAATCGTTGTACGTGAGGGTACAGGTTTGCTGGAACGAAGCCGGTTCGCTGCCGGGCAGTAATCCCAGTTTGACCAACACCTGAAACCCGTTGCAAATGCCGAGGATGGGAACTTTTTTCTCCCGCAATTTCAACAACGCATCGCCGAGCTTGTACCGGAGGCGGTTGGCGAATACCCGGCCCGAGGCGATATGGTCCCCGAATGAGAATCCGCCCGGAACGGCCAGGATGTCGAAATCCTCCAGACGGATTTTTCCATCGATGCAATCGTGGAGATGCACGCGTTCGGTTTTGCCGCCGGCCAGGTTGAAACTATGCGCCAGTTCGGCGTCGGAATTGATGCCGTAGCCGGTTAGGATTGCGATCTTGGGAGTCATTCTATGCTCGCCTCGGTACGTCCGCCACTCCATGAGTACAGTTGGGGGATGGCGAACACTCGGCGAGCGAAGCTACGCTTGCCGAGTAGCCCCTTACCACAATATCGACAAAATTAGGGGCATACCGAGGCAAGCGAAAGAGTGTCATCATCAGAAATCCAGCGGCCGTTTCCATTTTTCCAGCGCCTCGTCAATTGTCGTTTCAATCAGTTTTTTTTCGCCCCGTTTGATCACAATGTCTTTGCCGGACGATACCGTGCCGATGGCCGCGAAGGCCGATCCCTTAAGTTCGTCGGTAAACGCCTTGACATGTTCCGGGGCCACGCTGACCACGAAACGCCCTTGGCTTTCGCCGAACAAAAGGGCAGGGTCGGAAATTCCCGCGTCCTGGGGCGCACGGGACAAATCCGTTTCGCATCCAAGACGCCCGGCCATGTAACACTCGGCCAAGGCCGTCCACAAGCCGCCATCGGAGCAATCATGCGCCGAACGCACTAGGCCCAGGGCGAAAGCCGCAGAGAGCTTGCGATAAAGAGCGAGATTGGCCAACGCGTCCACTTTGGGAACGGCGTTTCCGACGGCCCCCAACAGGCGGTAATATTCCGAGGCCCCGAGTTCTTCGCGCGTCAGCCCCAATACGTAAATGACGTCCCCGGCCTTTTTGAAATCCATGGTTACCGATTTTGACGCATCCGTCATGGGGCCGATCACGGTGACGAGCAAAGTGGGAGGGACGCTGATGCGATCCACACCGCTGCCGTAATCGTTCTTCATCGAATCCTTGCCCGAAATCAAAGGCATGCTATAGGCCACGCAAAGGTCGTATAAGGCTTGGTTGGCGCGCACGAGTTGGGCCATTTTGTATTGCCCGTCCGGCGTGGAAGGCGATTCCACCGGATCGGGCCAGCAGAAATTGTCCAGCGCCGCGAGTTTTCCCGGTTCGGCGCCGACGGCCACGGCATTGCGCACGGCTTCGTCGATGGAGCACGCGGCCATATGATAAGCGTCGATGTCGCTATAGCGCGGAGCCAGGCCATGCGACACCACCAAGCCTTCCTTGCGATCATAGAGAGGCCGAATCACCGAGGCATCGCTGGGCCCGTCGTTTTCGGCTCCGGTAAAAGGCTTCACCACGCTTTGTCCCTGCACTTCATGGTCGTATTGCCGCACCCAGGTTTCCTTGGAGCAAATATTGAGAGCCGAAAGCAATTCCAAAGCATCGGATTGGAGATCGCGCCCGGCGAGAATCGAAGCCGGAGGCTCGTTATGGCGCGGGGGAGACCAGTGCGCCTTCAATTTCAATTTCGGATTTCCGTCGTGCAAGAAATCCATGTCCATGCGGCAAACGATTTTGGACTGGTAAAAACACTCGAACAAACCCGAGTTTGTGAATTCACCGAGGTCGGTGACTTCCACGTCGCGACGCGCGGCCAAATCCGCGAAGGCTTTCCAATGTTCCGGCGGCACGGCGAAGGACATTCTTTCCTGCGCTTCGGATACCAGGATTTCCCAAGGGTCGAGTCCCGCGTATTTCAAAGGAGCGCGATCCAAGTGAAGCTTGCATCCGCCCGATTCGCGCGCCATTTCTCCGAGACTTGAGGACAATCCTCCCGCCCCGTTGTCGGTGACAAAGCGGTATAGGCCGAGATCGCGGGCTTCGAGCAAAAAGTCCAGCAACTTCTTCTGCGTGATGGGGTCGCCGATTTGCACGGCGGATACCGGCGAGGCCTCGGTCAAGGCCGCGGAGGAAAAAGTCGCACCGTGGATGCCGTCCTTGCCGATACGGCCGCCGGCCATGGCGATGCGATCGCCGGGGGCTATGCTTTTTTGCCACGACGGTTTTCCGCCGATCTCGGAAGGGATCAATCCACCCGTGCCGCAAAACACCAGGGGTTTTCCCAAATAGCGGTCGTCGAAAACGATGCTGCCGTTCACCGTGGGGATTCCCGATTCGTTGCCGCCATCCTTGACGCCGCGATGCACTTCCTTCAGCAGCCGTCGGGGATGGTGGAGCTTCTCGGGAACTGGCTTATCGTAAAACGGGGAAGCGAAGCAGAAAACGTCCGTATTGAAAATGGGTTTGCAACCCATTCCGCATCCCAAGATGTCACGGTTCACGCCCACGATGCCAGTCATGGCGCCGCCATACGGGTCCAGCGCGGAGGGG
>JBGPFT010000348.1:0-2595 GCA_041483475.1 Fibrobacteria bacterium
ACGTCGGTGCGCGGCCTGAGGTCGGGGTTCGGATAAAGGCCCAGGGCCGGCTGCAGGCGATAACGGAAATCGTCCGGGGGGCCTTCGCGGCGCCAGCCCGCCCCGCCCGTAACCTGAAAGTTTCCCGGGATCCGCAGCCGGACGGATCCGTCCCCTCCGCCCAGCCATTCGCTTTTGTCGTCGGGCCGGCCCCGGCGCTCCCCTTCCAAGTTCCACTGCGAGGTCAGCGTCCGCCATCCGGGTTTCGCCTCGAACTCCACCGCCTCCTTGTCGCCCCAGGCCGTCGACGCGGGCACGGAATCCCGCGCTTTAAGCCGGAAGGCGTTTTCATTCGATTCGTTTTCCAGCGACAACCGCAGGCGCGGTTGTCCGGGTATTTCGCGCGCGACGCCTTCGGTTTCGAAGCCATCCGTCATTCCCGAAGAGGACTCGTCGTACCCGACCGCATCCCGGGGCCGCAAAATCCGGTCCCAGGTGGAATGGCGCAGCGTTCCCCGGATGGCATATTCCCCGGTCCGGCGCGCGGCGACAACTCCCAAGGTGAAGGCGGAAAAGGAGGCCGGGTAAAGCAGTTGCGCGGAATCGTTCGCGACGGCATTCGTGGGCATGGCCAGCGAGGAGGAATTGTCGGCCCAATCCGCGAAGGTTTCAATCACGGTTTGCGAGTCGATCCAGAAGCCCAGGCGCGGACGCACCTGCGAGGCGTCGAGGGAATGCGAGGTGTCGGAGATGACCAGCGAGGCGCTGTCGCGATGGATGGGCCGGTACAACTTGCCCAGGAATCCCCAGCCGCTGAGATAGGGCTGATGCGTGTTGAAGGAATAGTCGTAGAACTGAGAATCGCTTTTGTCGCTGTGGTATTGCAGGGCCAGATAGGCCCGGTCGCCGACCATGCGGCTAAGGTTCAAGGTGAAAAGGTTCATGTGCAGCGCGCCGCGCGTCCAATGCAGCGCGGTGACGGGAGTGTCCACGGGCGAAACCGGGGACCATATTTCCTCCAAGGTGTTTTCATCCGCCCGATCGAAGGGCAGGCGGCCTCCCAGTCCGTAGGGGGAAGCGGAAAGCCCGGACTGGAAAAACGGCCGGGCCGCCGCCGGTTCCAGTGAGGAAAGCGAAAGGGTCGCCGATCGCGCCCCGGGAAATCCGATCTCCTGATTGACCCAAAGAGTCGACCCGCGCCAACATTCCAAGGCCGTTTCCAGCGGTTCGCGACAGACGCGATCGGTTGAATCCACAGTCCAGTTCGGGTGAAAAGGCGGGCGGGGCGCATGGGCCGAGTCGAGGATGCGGTGGGCGGTGATAGTATCCTCACCCCCCGTCCCCCTCTCCATGCTTAAAGGCATGGAGAGGGGGGGTCCCAGGGGTAACTTCTCCGTTTCTTTAAAATGCTTCGGTTGGAAAGAAGGTTCATCCAGAAACGGCCCCCCTCTCTCCGCCTTTAAGCGGGGAGAGGGGTCGGGGGTGAGGAGAGTATGGCCGAAACCGAAAACAATGACAATGCTCGCAAAAAAAACGTTCCGGCGTCCGAACATGGGCTCAAAGTAGTTTTCCACTCGTCTCGCTTCCCCTTGCTAGCTTTGTTTCCCCATGCATGCCGAACCGCGGAATACCTTGGTCGCCGTGGCCATGAGCGGGGGAGTGGACTCCTCCGTGGCCGCTCTATTGCTGCAGCGGGAAGGTTACCGCGTGATCGGGCTTACCATGAAGTTGTGGGATCCCCCCGTCTGCGACGACGGGGCCGACAAGGCCTGCTGCACCGTGGACTCGGCCATGGACGCCAAACGCGTCTGCGACCAATTGGGGGTGCCGCATTATACCCTCGACCTGCGGGCGGATTTCGAGGAGCGCGTGATGCGCCCCTTTTACGAGTCCTATCTCCGCGGCGAAACCCCCAATCCCTGTGTCAATTGCAACAGCTTCGTGAAATGGGACGCGCTGTGGAAAAGGGCCAAGGCCGTGGGCGCCGATCATATCGCCACCGGGCATTACGCCGCCACGGCGGCCGAGGGCGGTTCCGCCTACATCCTGCGCGGCGAAGATCCGCTCAAGGATCAGAGTTATTTCCTTTGGGGCATTCCTCCCGAATCTCTGGCGCGCACTTTTTTCCCGCTGGGAAAACTTTCCAAGCCCGAGGTGCGCCGCTTGGCGGCCGAAGCGAATTTGCGCACCGCGACCAAAAGCGAAAGCCAGGACATCTGTTTCGTTCCCGGCGGGGATTACCGCGAATTCATCGCTGCGCGCGCGGCGGAAAAAGGCGATACCGTTGCCGCCGGAGTTTTCGTGGGGCCGGACGGCCGGGAAATGGGTTCGCATCGGGGCCTTCCCAATTACACCATCGGCCAGCGCCGGGGTTTGGGCGTGGCGGGCGGAGAGCCGTTGTACGTGCGCAAACTCGAACCGTCGACCAATACCGTGGTCCTCGGCCGCCGCGGGGATCTCGCGGGCCGCGCCTTTCGCGCCCACGGTTTCAACGGCTTCGGCCCCTCCTGGACGCGGCGGGAATGCCTGGTGCAATACCGTTACCGCTCGGCCGCCCGGCCCGCCGTGGTGGAATGGATTTCGGACGACGAAGTTTCCGTTTCTCTGCGGGAACCG
>JBGPFT010000349.1:0-2587 GCA_041483475.1 Fibrobacteria bacterium
AGTCCCGAGTACAAGCTTCGGATTTTGCAGGAGGTCGATAGCCGTCGCGATGAACGTGGATCGGTGGGAGAGATTTTGCGTCGGGAAGGGTTGTATGCCAGCCAGGTGGCTTCCTGGAAGCGGGATTTGGAAGAACAGATAAGGGCAACCCCACCGCATACAAGCTGTACCAGTACGCAGCGGCCCTGGAGATACCTATGTCAGAAATCACTAAGAGCCAAGCTTAGCCAGGCCCGCCATCCTTTCCAGTTCTGCCACCTCCTCAAAGTCAATTTCGCCATTTCCCGCGATTTCCTTCAGAAAAGTTCGCAAAGAGTCAACGATGGTGTACCACCCCCAAAATCTCCCGTATTCGGGATATTTCAGAGTCTAATTCTGGAAAAAAGCGCAGAACTTCGAATTTTCGGGTTCGATACCGGTGTGGTGTCTGTCGCGAAATTTCTCCCTCCCATTCATCTGCAAAACCCGAAATTCAATAATGCTATTAATTGATTTATAGAGCTGTTTTATGCATTATTAATCGATGGCCACCTCCGCCTTTCTCCTGCGGGAATTCTTCCACTTGTCTTTCCTCAGGCTTCTAAGCCTGCGGTTGGCTGGGCGCGCCTATGCCGTGAAAGGCGGCATTTGCCTGCGCTTCTTTCACGATTCGCCCCGGCTCTCGGAGGACATGGATCTGGACGCGGCTCCCGGCATCCGCCCAGATACGCTGGCTAAGGGCGTGGACGCGGTACTGAATGGCGGCGCGCTTATGGGCCACCTTGCGCCTCGCGGTGTTTCACGATTGCGTGTGACCAAACCCAAACAGACCGGAGTGACCCAAAGATGGAAAGTTGCTTTAGAAACTCCGGGTGGCCCGGTAGGAACGAAAATCGAATTCAGTCGGCGCGCAAACCAAATCCCTTTCACGGACGGCACCCCCAATCCACAAATCCTGCTCGCTCACGGAATAATGCCCTTCGCCGCCAGATTCTACGATGGCCCGGAGATGCTCCGTCAAAAGGTGATGGCCATGGCCGCTCCTAGTCGAAATGCCACGAGGGATCTTTTTGATCTCCACCAACTTTTCCATTTTCGACAGGTATCCGCCCTAACCCTAAAGGAATTGGACTCGAAAATCCTTCGGGCGGCGGCGCAAAAGGCGGCCTCGTTTTCTTTCGAGGATTTCCAATCCCAAGTCGTCCCCTACTTGGCCGAAGAGATGATCGGGGCTTATCGCGCCGCCTCAGCCTACAAGTCACTTCAAGATCAGGTGATTACGACCCTTCAAAAGGCCTTGCGATGAGACGGACCGCGGCGGAGGTTTTGGGGATACTGCGGAAATCAGGTTTACGGATTTTCCGCACCGGAGATATCGCCTTGTTAACCAGCCTGGATGGACCGGCTATGGTGAAAGCGCTTTCGCGCTTGGCGGCCCAGGAATTGGTGGTCAAGGTCCGGAGGGGCATTTGGGCTTCGCGCTTGGTAGGCGACCTCAATCCCTACGAAATGGTGCCGCACTTAACGGCTCCTTGGCCGTCCTATGTTTCTCTGCACAGCATCTTGTCCGATGAAGGGGTGGTGGAAGAGGTTCCCCATGTGGTATACGCGGTGACCAGCGGACGCCCGGCCGTATACCGTACTCCCTTGGGCCAAGTCCACGTCCATCACTTGCCGCCACGGTTCATATGGGGATATTCCATGCGATCCTCGGGACGCGGGGCTTACCCGGTAGCCGACAGGGAAAAGGCCTTTCTGGATTTGGTTTACCTGGCGCTTTCTCGCCGATCCCCCTTGCAATTTCCACACAAACGGGGCCGAGCCTGGCGGCTGGATCGGGAGAAGATTCGCGAATACGCAAAACGGTTCGGGTTTCCGCCCATGTTTCGGTATCTCAAGAATATTGGGCTTTATTAAGAGGCGGCCTCACACGCTTCGATACCAGCCTTTCCAGCTCTCCCACCTCCTCAAAGTCAATCTCGCCATTTCCCACGATTTCCTTCAGAAAAGTGCGCAAAGAGTCAACGAAGGAGTACCACGATTCCCCGGAAATAGGCGGATTTTCCAGGCTGCGGCGTGGGAGTATCGGGGCCTTTGCAAATTGATAGATTATCTGATATTCTGACAATCGGGGAAAGGGGGAATCCATGGCCTCAGCGGGAGAAGCCAGCCGAATCGGTAAGCGCGGCGCATTTGTGATCCCCTCCCGACTTCGCCGTCGGTTCGGGATTGGAGAAGGCTCCTTCGTGATCGCGGAAGCAGCCAAAGGAGGTATTCTGCTTCGGCCCGCCGCCGTCACTCCCTTGGAGATTTATAGCCCGGAACGGAAAGCCTCCTTCCTTTTGACCAATGCCGTGGGCGCGGAGGAATACATCGCCGCCCGCAAGGAGGTTCGCGGCATGAGCCTGGACGCAAGCAAAATCCCGCACCGAAAACCCCGCTGATCCGCGCATGGATCGAATCTTTCTCGACGCCAATGTCCTGTTTTCCGCCGCGTATCGCCCCGGGGCGGGACTGCTCCGACTTTGGAAACTGCCCGGAACGATGCTGCTGACCTCCGCCTACGCCTTGAACGAGGCGCGAGTGAATCTGGAAGAAGAACAGCAGC
>JBGPFT010000350.1:0-2570 GCA_041483475.1 Fibrobacteria bacterium
GATCCGGCCGGGCCGCGCTCAGGGAAGCCCTTGCAACCACCAAGGAGCGCTTACGGTCAATAATGGTAGGCCCTGGCTCGTGGATCGCTTGTATACGCCTTCTTTTCGAACCAAGGTCAGTGCCGGGATTTTAAGGATGGATTGGAATTTCAGCATTGATGGCGGGAGATGGTCATCCGTCAACTTGCATTCCACCATGAACGACGGCTTGTTTCCATCCGCCACCAGAAAGTCGACTTCTTCCTTTTCCTTGTTCCGCAGATAGTGAAGGGAAAAATTCCCGTGGCCCCAATCGTTCCAATTGGATACCGCGCGGAACAATTCCAACGCCACCATGTTTTCAAAGCGCGCTCCCTCGGAAGGCGCCAGCGCCGGATTCATCAAATAGGTCTTTTTCTCTTTTACGATGGCGCGCGTCAGCTTGCGCGTCCACGGGGAGACCCGGAAAATCAGGAAGAACCGTTCCAGGACTTCCACCCATTGCTTAACCGTTTTCGAGGGAACCTGGAGATCGCGGCCCAGGCTTTCCATGGAAAGAGGGGATCCCACCCGGTCGGGGAGGAGCATATATAGGGAATCCACCGTGTCGATATGACGCAAGGCCGTGAGATCGCGGATGTCCTCTCGGAGCACTTGTTTTTGATAGGTGCGGGCCCACCGGCGAAAATGCGCCTGGCTCCCTGACAAAAATGGTTCCGGGAATCCTCCCACCGTTTCCAGGGTCCGCCATGCATCCCGCACCTCCGGGGGTTCGCGGTCCCTCAGCGACAGCGGGTTGCGGATGAAATCCGCAAACGGGAAACGATTTCCCCCGAGCTCGGCCAACGTGAACGGCCACAGGTAAAACAGGAAATATCGCCCGGCCAGGGAGTCCCCGCCCTTTTGGTATTGATCCAGCCTTCCGCTTCCGAGCACCAAAAATTTGTAATCGGCCTTGAACCCGTCATGAACGCCCTTGAGGTAATTCTTCCATCCCCGGTATTTGTGGATTTCGTCCAGGATGATTAAGGGTGCGGAGGTATCGTGGCGGATCAAGTTCCGGAAGAATAAGGGATCGTTCAACAACTTTTTCTTGTCCGCGGGCTGATCGTAGTTGAAGTAGAGGCTGTCCGAAAACCCTTTCGCCGCGTCCAGGGCCAAGGTGGTTTTCCCCGCCTGCCGCGGGCCCGCCAGGAAAACCATGGCCTTTTGGGACGATAATTCATCCCAGAGCTTTCGATAGAGCGGGCGTTCCATGAATATCAATATACTCTAAGGTTAGAAAAGTCGTGACTTTATTAACCTTATAGTCATCGAAAAGAGTGGGAGGCGAAATGAAGTTTAACGCGCCCTCCCCAGCGACTCCCTAGTCTGGCCAGCGCCCACCTATCTCCGGCCGGGGTTCGGGAAAACGGGGAGGGTGGGAAATGGCCTTTTCCTTACCCCTTGACCCGGCGTATATCCGTGTATATACTTCGGGGAGAAGGACGCTGAACCGGGAGGTATAACATGACCTTGGCGAAGGTTTTCTGGAGCGGCAACAGTCAGGCGATCCGGCTACCGAGGGCCATGCGTTTCGCGAAAAACGTCGAGGAAGTGGAAATGGTCAAGGACGGGGAGCGACTGATCCTGAAGCCCCATTCCCATCGGGAATTCGGGAAAGATTTTTTGGCGGTATTGGGAAGCATGCCTGATTTCCGGCGCCCTCCGCAAAAGCGCACTCGCCGGAAACGGATATTTCCTTGACTCATTTGCTGGACACGAATATTTGCAGCTATTTGATGCGTAAACACCCCTCATCCGTGGTGGAGCGGATGCGGATGTTGGGTCCGGAGCGGTTGGCGGTGAGCGTCATCACGGCGTTGGAATTGCGCGAAGGCGCGGAAATGAGCTCTCATCCTTCCCAGTATCACCGTCGCATCGATGTTTTTCTCGAATATATTCAGCCGCTTCCGCTGCCCGTCGGGGCCGCCAAGGATGGGGCCGAAATCCGTTACCGGCTTCGGAAAGCCGGCAAGCCCATTGGCGATTTTGACAGTCTCATCGCCGCCCACGCCCTGCATCTGGACTTGGTGTTAGTTACCAATAATTTGCGGGAGTTTTCCCGTATTCCCGATTTGAAAACTGAGAACTGGGTGTAGCCACTTTGGTCCGGCCAGCGCCCGCCACTCTCCGACCGGGGTTCGGGAAAACGGGGAGGTAGGGTGTGCGAGCCTACCCTGGGTTTGCTACAATAATGAGAGGAAAAGGCGGAAACATGGATTACCATCGCATCATCACTTTGGAGCCTGGGAAACGGGGAGGGAAACCCTCATGAACGCCGAGATCATTTTTCTTGTCGAAGCAGCCCCTGAAGGCGGGTATACGGCCAAAGCCTTGGGACATTCCATTTTTACCGAAGGCGATGACCTGCCTTCGTTGCACGAAAAAGTCAAGGACGCGGTGCGTTGCCATTTTGAAGATGCGGATCGACCCAAGATCATTCGCTTGCATCACGTCCACGAGGAAGTGATCCCCGCTTGAGATTGCCGCGCGATCTTTCGGGCCCGGAACTGGCTCGAATGATGAAAGTATTTGGATACGCAATAACC
>JBGPFT010000351.1:0-2544 GCA_041483475.1 Fibrobacteria bacterium
CAAGGACATTGCAAGGAATCTTGCCGTTTCCACGGCCACGGTTTCCAGGGCGCTGCGAAACCATTCCAATATCAGCGAAAAGAGGAAAAAGGAAGTTTGGCGCACCGCCGCCCGGCTTAATTACCAGCCCGATTTCATCGCTCAAAGCCTGAAAAGCCGCCATACCTCTACCATCGGCGTGATTCTGCCGGAGATCAAACACAACTTCTTTTCCGCCGCGCTGGACGGAATCGAGGAGGTGGCATACAAGGCCGGTTATACCGTGCTGGTGTGCAAGTCAAACGAGGATTGCGAAAGGGAGGCTATCAACGTCAATTTGCTGGTTTCCAAAAGGGTTTCCGGGATGATCGTTTCCATCGCGCAGAATTCCAGGAACGCGGATCATTTCATCGGCGTACAAAAGAAAAATTTACCGGTGGTGTTTTTCGACCGGGTTTTCGAAGGGATGGAGGCCAACAAGGTCATCGTGGATGACTATGAGGCGGCGTTCCACCTGGTGGAGCATCTCATCCATTCCGGGTACAAGAGAATTGCGCACTTGGCCGGATTCGAGGAAGTGTGGATAGGCCGGCACAGATTGAAAGGTTATAAGGATGCGCTCGCGAAGCACGGCTTTGAATTGCGGCCGGAGTACGTCGTGCCAGGGGGATTCGACGAGGAGGATGGGAAAAGAGGGTATCAGAAGTTGATGGGCGTGAATCCCTGGCCGGACGCGGTTTTCGCGGTGAACGATCCCGTGGCCCTCGGCGTTTACATCTCCTGCAAAAAGGATGGTCTGAAAATCCCCCGGGATTTGGCCGTGGCCGGCTTCAGCGACAATCCCATTTCCGCTTTGTTGGATCCGCCTTTGACCACGGTGTCGCAGCCGGCCTATGAGATGGGGCTGACCGCCGCCAAAATGCTGTTGGATCAGATAAAAAACGGCATTCCCACCCAGTGCGTCACCAAGGTATGCCAGACGCAACTGATGGTCAGGGAGAGTATTTGACTCATGAGCGATCACACTAGGAGCGGGAGAGAAGACATGCGCGGAAGCAAGACTTTTTTATGCGTGCTGGCTTTGGCCACGGCCGCCTTTTGCCAGAACTATGCCGCTTGGACGGATACGGGTACGATTACCATCGGCACCACGGCGGCTTGGGCGAATTTTTCCGGGAGTGTGAGCGACTTTCCCGTCCTGTTGAGGCTGGACTCCAGCGTTTTCAATTTCAGCCAGGCTGCGATCGACGGCGCCGACATCCGTTTCTCCAGCGACGACGGAACCACGGCGCTTCCTTACGAAATCGAGATCTGGAACCCGGCCGGCGGCATGGCCCGCGTCTGGGTCAAGATTCCCGCCATCGCGGGCCAGACCACGCAGCCGATCAAGATGTACTGGAACAACCCGGCCGCCACTTCGGAATCCAACGGCGCCGACGTGTTCCCGTCCGCGAACGGGTATCTCGGAGTATGGCATCTTTCCGACCCCGACACCTCGGTTTTAAACATTGACGCTACGGGCGGCGGCAGCGACGGGATCAAGTATGACGTGACCGATGCCGATACCACCCGGAACGCCGCCAATATCCCGGTGGTGGCATCCCCACTGGGCACCGGCCAAGCCTACAATCTCGACCCCTTGCAAAAAACTTTGACCCGGGTTCCGGCCGGCAAAGTCGACCTACAGAACAAAAGCATGACGGTATCGGCCTGGATCAAGCGCGCCGATTACGGACCCGGCGATTTCTTCATCGCCCAAGGCACCCAGGATCCCAATATCGGGATGCGATTGGGGTTCAATTACGAGAACAAATTCCACTTCGGCTTCGGCGGAGGTTTGGACGATCCGCTCAGTCCCCAGTACCCGCTTTCCCCGATCACCCAATCCCTGGAATGGCATTTCTGGACCGGCACCTATGATTCCAGCGGCAATGCGATGGCTATTTACATGGACGGGGATTCCGTGGCGGGTTCCACCAGCAATGGCCCCTTCCTGGGAGGCGGCCCCGTCGACTTCGGCTGGGCCTACGGCCCCAGCGGCGAGTACTATCACCCCGCCGGGCTCATGGACGAGGTGCGGATTTCTTCGGCGAGGAACTCGGCGGACTGGATCAAGCTCAGTTTTCTGAATCAAAAAACGGATCAAAACCTGGTGAGCTATCCGGTTCCCAACGGGTGCGTGGACGATTTCACCGTTTCCGCAGACACTGTCTCGGTGAACGAAGGCGATTCCCTGACCTTGATCGGAACCGCGAAATGCTCCCAGAGTTTCGCCTGGGCCAAGATGGATTCGAGCGGCGAAGTTCCCGTGCCTTCCAATGGAATGCGGCTGAACGTGGCCACCCGGGTGGCGGGCACCTCGGATTTGACCTTCCGGTTCAAGGGACTTTATGCCGGCGCGTGGCGGACTCACGACGTGACGGTGCATGTGACCGAGGCCATTCCCGAACCCATATTCACTTTTATCCTGCCGCCGAATTTCGTATACGACCCGACCAACCTCACGTCCATGGATATCGGACCCGACATTTCGAATTGGGCCGCCATCCAGGCCAGCCCGGCCTC
>JBGPFT010000352.1:0-2541 GCA_041483475.1 Fibrobacteria bacterium
CCCAGCGATGCAAAAGCGGACACCGTGTCGCTGGCGGTGAGTTGCAACGGGATGGCCGCGTTATACGGCAAAGGTGGCCCCCGATTGATGGAGTACCAAATCGTGTCGCCCGACGCCGAGTCGTCCAAGACTACCGGCAAAGTGTCCTGGAAGCTGGTGGAAGGCGGATTGGCCGTGGGCGCGGGGAAACGCACATGCAGCAGGGCGTAGTAGCTGAGAACGCTGTCGGCCAGGTTTTTGACCTGGCAGCGGAACGCGGCGCCGGAGTCGCTCCGGGTGATGCCCGTGAGCACCAAGGTGTCGTTCACGGCGGTGTAATTCGAATTGAAGGGGATATTCACGAAAGACGCATTGGGATTATCGCGCCGCTGCCACTGGTATTGCAGAGGATGCGTCGCGTCCACGGGCGTTCCCGCTACCCGGAATCTCGCGGTGCTTCCCACCATCAAGGTTTCGGGTTTGGGCTGTTTGCTGATCGAGGGGGCCGTCCAGAACACCCAATTCGAATCCCCACTGCTATCCACGCTGTACACGGCGTTGCCCGAGATGGGTTGGGCTAGCGACACCACCCGGCTGTTCCTGATGACGGCGTTGCGGGCGTTCACCGAGCCGTTGCCAATCGCCAGATGCCAGGGCGACGTCGCCGTCAGGGAAAGCCGGTTGTTGGTATCCGCTCCCAGGAAGGTCACCGGGCCGTCCACCATGATGGTGCGGTTTTCGAGGCCGAATATGCCCGACGGGCCGAGAAAGCTGCCGCCATTGGTGTTCGACACGTAAAAGCCGCCGCTGGTCAAATCGGAGGCGAGGTATAAGCCGCCGCCGGTTTGCCGATAGCTGCTAACGAACACGGGGCGCGG
Organism: Fibrobacteria bacterium; assembly: GCA_041483475.1. Lineage (GTDB taxonomy): Bacteria > Fibrobacterota > Fibrobacteria > UBA11236 > UBA11236 > UBA11236. The sequence continues at coordinate 858 of JBGPFT010000352.1, forward strand.
GGGGCGCGGAGGAATGCCGGTAGGGTTACCCCGGTTGCCTATCACGAAGATGATGCCCGGCCCATCATTTAATATCGGGGGCAAGATCTTCGTCGTGGCATTGGTATCCTGCAGGGTTTGGTAATACGGGTAGGCGAAGCGCACCACACCCGTGCCCCCCACGTTATCGTAAGTGCCACCGCTGAAGTCCACGCCCCCCATGGTGGTGATGGTGTCGTTCATCAGCTTGATATTGGCGGTATAGGAGGGAAAAACGAGCAAACCCAACACCCGTGGCTGCGGCAGATTGCCACGGTTATTCAGGTTGCAGAATTTTCCCGAAGAGGGATAAGTTAAGGTATTGGGAGCGAATGCCGCGATATCGAAGGAGTCGGGAAGGGCTCCCCGGCTCCAGTTCAAGGCGTTATACCAACTGTTCGGATATAAGCTGATCGCCGTGGCCGCGCCGGTCCACAGGTTGATGCGCGTTCCGATCCACAGGATGTCGTCGACGTCGATGCCCGAGGGGCTTAGGCTGTGATTGGCGGCGATGAAAACGCGATGGATTTGCTGCCCCGCGGTTCCTGCGCAACGGAGGGTGTATTGGGCAAAGAGGCGGTGGGCGCTGTCTTCCTGTACGTTGGCTACGGTATCGTAGTATATCACATAAGTGCCGCTCCCCGCGTTGACCTTGATCTTGGTGTAGTAATCCTTCCCCGGGACCCAGGGATAGGACATGGTGAGAAGCCCCGTTTCCTGCTGCGTGCTGACTATTCTTCCGGGCCCCCCCGGCATGACGGGCCCGACGCATAACTTGGCTTTTTCGACCGGAGCCGAAACGTCGGTGGGTTGGTAGGCCAATCCCAAGCATAAATTCATCGTCGTATCCTCGGCCTTCCAGCGCCATCTCAAGTCCGCGAAATCCACGCCGCCATAGGGCATGAATTCCCGGCTGACGCCGTAACTCGTGGTGCCGGTGTTGTTATAGCAGCGCACGACCTTGGTGCCCGATCCCGGTCCGCTGGAACGCTGCTCGACCTTGAAGAGATTGCCAAGCGTGTCTATGGGAATCGGGCTGACTGGTGGATAGCGTTGCCACATTTTTGCGCCATCGAGCACGCCCTCAAGGGGGCTTCCAACGGGATAGGCATCAGTTTCAAAATTGACGGAATCGCCAAGCGAAAACGCGGCGGAAGCCAAAACCCCCACCAGCATTCCTACACGCTTCAAAGGCAAGGCCATGGACTCTCCACTTGGGCTGCGCGGTTCAAAATCCCCCATCGCCATTCTCTTATCTTAACCCCAACCAGGCAAGGGAAAGGCGTGTTTTCGAGAAAAACCTAAGTTTTACCGCTGCAGTCAAATGACCCTCGGGTTTTTACTGAAATTTTTCGATTTTTCATACCCAAACTTGAATAGGTGCCCGTAATGAGAGAAGTACAAATCGTAGAAGTTCCGCCCACTCGGTCTGTGGAAGTCCCGGCCACGCCGTTATCCATTCCGGATCCGGGTTTCGTCCGGCTGGTCGATTTGCTTCGTAAAGTATGCCGCGCTTATTACGAAAGCGGACGAGGGGTTCCAGTGAGCCTGCAATGGCAAAACGGGAAACCTTACCGTTTCGGCCAGGGGGAGCCGGCCTTCACCGTGACCGTGAACGATAAGGCCGGGATTTCCGCCATCGCTTCGCTGGACGGCACCACCTTTC
>JBGPFT010000353.1:0-2540 GCA_041483475.1 Fibrobacteria bacterium
CGATCCAGTTGCGTTGCATGCGCTTGATGGATTCCGGCCAATCCAAACCTGCGAGATCGTCGATTAGGCGCTCGGCGTAGGCCGTGATGCGCAGCACCCATTGCCGCATGGGCTTTCGCTCGCAGGGATAACCCCCACGCTCGGATTTCCCGTCGATCACTTCCTCGTTCGCCAACACCGTTCCCAATTCCTGGCACCACCATACCGGCAATTCCGAGATATAGGCTAGGCGTTGGGTGTCCCGATAATTCCCGATCGCCTTTCCCCCCTGCTTTCGGACAGGATCCGGAATGGGTAAATCCGAAATCGGGCGGGCTTTTTGCAGCCCCGCGTCGTAAAAACTTTCGAACAGTTGCTTAAAAATCCATTGCGTCCATTTGAAATACGCCGGGTCGCAAGTGCTGATCTCGCGATCCCAGTCATAGCTGAAACCCAGGGCGCGTATTTGCCGCCGGAAATTGTCGATGTTGCGTTGGGTGGTTTCCCTGGGATGCGTCCCGGTTTTGATGGCGTGCTGTTCGGCGGGCAGGCCAAAGGAGTCCCAACCCATGGGATGGAGGACATTAAATCCCCGCATGCGCTTGTAGCGGCATACGATGTCGGTGGCGGTGTATCCTTCCGGATGCCCAACATGCAAGCCATTGCTGGACGGGTACGGAAACATGTCGAGGCAATAAAACTTGGGTTTTTCCTTCCGGATTTCCGCCTTGAAGGTTTTGTTCCGTAGCCAATATTCCTGCCACTTGGGTTCGATGGCCTTGGGATTATAACGAGGCAATGCGTCCGTCCTTTTGGGTTTCCGTGAAAGTTAGCAAGGGCCTGCGTGGCGCCTTGTTATGTTTTCCAGGCTCAAAGGAAATTCCACGATGAAATACCGCGAACTGGGAAAAACCGGAATCAAAACGTCGGAGATCGGCTTCGGGGCCTGGGCCATCGGGGAATCCTGGTGGGGCAAGCAGGACGACGGCGACTCGCTCAAGGCGCTGGAAAAGGCGCTGGATCTGGGCGTCAACTTCATCGACACGGCGGCCGTGTACGGCAACGGGAAAAGCGAAAAAATCATCCGCGACTTTCTCAAGGGCAGAAAGGAGCGCGTGGTCGTAGCCACCAAGACGCCGCCCCTCACCGGCATTTGGCGCCCTTCGCCTTGGGATCGCTGGGAAGACGCCTTTTCCGAAACCTATTTGCGCAAGGACATCGAGACGCGCCTCCGCAACCTGGGTACCGACTGCCTGGACATCATACTGTTGCATACCTGGACGCGCGCCTGGAACCGCGATCCTGGGCCGCTGCTGGCCTTGGCCAAGCTGAAAAAAGAAGGCAAGGTCCGGGCCGTCGGCATCTCCACCCCCGAGCATGATCAGGATTCGGTGAACGACCCCGTCCAGCAGGGACTCGTGGACGTCATCCAGGTCATCTACAACCTGTTCGATCAGGATCCGGCCGCCGAACTTCTGCCCGCGGCCCAGAAAAAAAACGTGGGCATCATCGTGCGCGTGGCCTTCGACGAAGGATCGCTCACCGGAAAATTCACCCGTGAAACAAAATTCCCCGACGGGGATTTCCGCGGCGAATACTTCCGCGGCGAAAGGCTTTCCGATACCGTGGAACGCGTCGATGCGATCAAAAAGGATTTGGCCGGCAGCGGGTATACTTTGCCCCAGGCCGCCCTCCTTTACACCTTGGCGCATCCGGCCACGTCCACCGTCATTCCCGGCATCCGCAATCCCGCCCAAGCCCAGGCGAACACGGCGGTGTCGGATTTGCCGCCTTTGCCGGAAGCCCTCCAAATCACGCTGCGTCGCCATGCCTGGCGGCGCGGGGTGTGGTATCCCTGATGCAAACCACCGAAAATCTCAACGTAGCCGCAACCGTTCCCCTCATTCCTCCGGGGGAATTGAAGCGCGCCCTCCCGTTGGACGAAGCTTCGGCGAATACCGTGGTGGGAACGCGGACAGCCATCCAACACATCCTGCGGGGAAAGGATCCCCGCCTATTGGCCATCGTGGGTCCTTGTTCCATCCATGATCCCGAGGCGGCCTGGGAATACGCCCGTCGCCTTAAGAATCTTGCCGATCGCGTGAAGGATCGGGTATGTCTGCTGATGCGCGTTTATTTCGAGAAACCGCGCACCACGGTGGGTTGGAAGGGATTTATCAACGATCCCCGCATGGATGATTCCTGCGACATCGAAACGGGATTGCGCGAAGCGAGGCGCCTGTTGCTGCGCATCGACGCCCTGGGTTTGCCCGCAGCCACGGAATTCCTGGACCCGGTGGTGCCGCAATACCTGGCCGATCTGGTGAGCTGGGCGGCCATCGGGGCGCGTACCACAGAATCGCAAACCCACCGGCAAATGGCCAGCGGATTGTCCATGCCCGTCGGGTTCAAGAACGGCACGGACGGAAACATCCAGGTGGCGGTGGACGCCATGCAAAGCGCCCGCAGCGCGCATAGTTTCCTCGGGTTGGACGCGGAAGGACGCACTTGCATCGTCAAAACCAAGGGAAACCCCTTCGGCCATGTCGTGCTGCGCGGCG
>JBGPFT010000354.1:0-2535 GCA_041483475.1 Fibrobacteria bacterium
CACCGCGACGCCAAAAACAGCCGGCTCTGGCGCCCGGACAGCCTTAACCAGGATACGGTAAAGATCGGGGCGCATTATTCGCTTCAAGCCCGAGTGCGTTGGAATGCCAGTCGGGATTTCCCCGTCGGTTCCGACTGGCGCGTCGACACCCTCGACGCCGAAACCTATGTGCAACAGCATTATGCCATGGGAAATGCCGCGTGGGTTCCCATCGAAGCGTTGCATCCCAGTTTGTCCCTGGGCTTGCCTCCGGCCCGGATCGCCTTGGCCTTGCAAGACACGGTTTCCTCGCTCAGCGCGCTTTATGACAGCCTCAGCGCCATCAAGTCCTTGCCGAACCTGAACGTTACCCTCCAGGATTTCCTCCAATATTTGCGCGGCTATCCGGTGCAAAGGGCTTTGAATAAGGGCGACACGGCCTATTACATCTTCGACCCCGCCGTCGTTTTCGATTTCCATCCGGGGAATTCCGGAGGCATACACCGCTATGCCCGTCAATGGAATTTCGTGCAGGATTTTAATCCGCAGGACTTCGGCGGCCTGTTGATCGTGGCGTCCCATGATACCTTGAATGGATTCCGCATTTTGGATCCCATTTCCAAGCTTTTGAATCAAACCTTCGGCCAAGGGCCCGATTCGGCCGAACTTTATCAACGCGGCAACACGCGCTTGCTGCAGGTTTGGGGCAAAACGGATCCGGGCAATTCCAGCTATCCCGATACCTTGGCCTTCAGCAATTTGAACGTCGATTATGCCGGACACGATGTCTTCTACTTCTACGCGGTGGATTCCCTTTACATTCAATATTTGAAGGGACGGAACGGCGGACTGGGCGGATTGGCCGGCGGTTTTGGAGGTGGGGGCGGAGGAGGCGGTGGCGGCGGCGGTCTCAGCCCCAACAATCTGCTTCCCTACAGCAATGTCCACGGGGGATGGGGATATTTCGCGGCCGCGGCCGTGGACAGCTTTCCAGTACAGGTGATCGCTTTGCAAGACACTTTTTCGGTGCCGGCCTTGCATCAAGCCTGGTTGGCGGAGCGAGCCAGACGGGGTCGCGGTGGGTGATCCGAAAAAACAAATGAAGTCGGAAATGAAGGAGGTTGTTCGCCTATGGTCAATTTGATTGAAACGCTCTCGCCCATTTTGCTGATCATCGAAAGAGCGGTGATGGCGCTGTTGATTTTCCTGGAGTTCGCCATCATCGCCGTCTTCATCTGGCGGCTGCGCGTGTACTCCGTCGCCGCCGGCAACCCATCCAAGTGGCTTAAAGTTCTAATGCAGGACTTGCGAGCGGCCGGTCCGCAAATTTCCGTGACCCAAGAGGATGGGGCAACGGTGCCGGGGCGCGTGGTCAAAACCGGCATGGCGAACCTGGGCCTTGCCCCCGAAGCCTTGGAAAAGGTTTTGGAAGTGCAGGAATCGGCGGAACGGCGTGAACTGGAAAAAGGTTCTTCCTTTCTCGGCACGGTGGGCGCCAATGCTCCGTTCTTGGGGCTCACCGGAACCGTGATCGGCATCCTGATGGCCTTCGACCGCTTCGCGGCCTCGGGCGGGAAAGGCAGCGCCGAGGTGATGGTCGCCATCTCCCAATCCCTACTCGCCACGGCATTGGGCCTGGTCGTCGCCATACCCGCGGTGGTCTTCTACAATATTCTGCGGATCAAAAGCAAAGCCATTCTGGAACAGGCGCGCGAGATTCGAGGCCTGATCCTGGCCCGAAGTCTGAACGCCACCTTCAATAAAACGGAGGCGTGATGGCTCCGATCCAGGCCGAAGAGGAAAGCATCATTTCTTCCATCAACATCACGCCCCTGGTCGACATATTTTTGGTGTTGCTGATCATTTTCATGATCACCAGCTCGGTCATCGATCAGCGCGAGATCAAGGTGAGCCTGCCCAAGGCGGCCCATGCGGGTGGCGAGGCCCCCAAGGCTTCGGGGCTGGTCGTCGACAAGGGGGGCCAATTCTATTTGGACGGCCAGCCCAGCGATTCGGCCGCCATCGATTCCGACCTCAGGCGCGCGGTTGCGGATCAGCCCGATCACCAGGTGTTGATCGCCGCCGATCAGAATTTGCCCTACAAGGTGGTGGTGCGGGCCATCGACATCGTGCGCGGAGCCGGCGTGAGCAAGTACGCCCTCAAGGTCGTGCGCCAAGGCCCATGATCGCTTCGCCCCCCAGGAAGCCGAGGCGCAGGAGAAAGCTCGGGCCGACGCCCGAAGAATTCCGGCTTTATCTGCCCGAGCAGCGTCGCATCTCCCGGATCGATTTGGCGCTTTCGTTGGGAGCGCTTGTCTCGGTCGCCGCTGTTCTTTGGACCGGCGGAAAGCTTGGGGGGAAGGTTTTTGATTTAGTGGACGAAGTCCAGATCGTTGAGGAGCAACTACCCCCTCCACTTCCACCGCCGCCGAAGGAAATCACAGAGCCGCCCAAGCCTCCGCCGCCGCTTCCCGAACCCAAGGCGCCACCTCCGCCCACCGCAGAGCCCCCGCCTCCGCCCCAGTTCGGCATGGAAAAAGAAGCTTTAAGCGAACA
>JBGPFT010000355.1:0-2530 GCA_041483475.1 Fibrobacteria bacterium
CCATCACCTCCATCCAGGCCATTTACGTTCCGGCCGACGATTACACCGATCCGGCCCCGGCCACCACCTTCGCCCATTTGGACGCCACCACCAATCTGTCGCGACAAATCGCCGAGCTGGGTATTTATCCCGCCGTGGATCCGCTGGACTCCTCCTCGCGCATACTTGATCCGCAAATCGTGGGGGCGGAGCATTATCAGGTGGCGCGCGGTGTGCAGTCGCTGTTGCAACGCTATAAGGAGCTCCAAGACATCATCGCCATTTTGGGCATGGACGAGCTTTCCGAGGACGATCGCCGCGTGGTGAATCGCGCCCGTCGCGTGCAGAAATTCCTATCGCAACCCTTTCACGTAGCCGAGGTGTTCACGGGTTTCCCCGGAAAATTCGTGCAGCTTCCGGACACCATCCGTTCCTTCAAGGAAATTCTGGACGGCAAACACGACGAATTGCCCGAGGACGCCTTCTACATGGTCGGCACCATCGAAGAGGCCATCGCCAAGGCGGAAAAGTCGAAGCAGGGCTGATCCGCCATGCGGCTGCGAATCCTCACTCCGGAAAAAACCGCCTTTGACGGCGAGGTCGAAAGCGTTTTGGCGCCCGGCGAGGACGGCGTTTTCGAGGTGTTGAAGGATCATTCACCCATTTTGTCCAGCCTGCGCCCCGGCGACATGCGCGTGATTTCGGAAAAAAAGGCGCTGCATTTCCATGTCAGCCAGGGATTTTTTGAATTCAACCACAATCAAGGCGTGATCCTCGCCGACGCGGCGGAGAAGCCGGGGGAAATCGACGCCGAGCGCGTCCGGGCCGCCAAGGAAAGGGCGCAGAAGCGCCTGCAGCAGGCCGAGGACGTGGATATCCTGCGCGCGGAAAAGTCCCTCATGCGCGCCCTGTCCCGGGAAAAATTCTTGGAGAAGTTTCCGGGCGGTTTGAGTTAGTTTGTTTCCATGCCCATCCCTGACGGTAAAGAATTGCTGGGCCTCGTCAAGCGCGAGGTCGCCAAAATCATCATCGGACAGGAAGAACTGCTGGAGCATATCCTCATGGCCCTTCTGTGCCGCGGCCACGTACTCCTGATAGGTCCGCCGGGCATGGCCAAAACCACTATGGTCCACAGTTTCGCTGAATCCCTGGCTTTGCCTTTCAACCGCATTCAGTTCACCCCGGATCTTATGCCTTCGGACATCCTGGGCACGGAGATCCTACAGGAAAACAAGTCCACGGGTCAGCGCGAACTCGCCTTCATCAAAGGCCCCGTGTTCACCCAAATCCTCCTCGCCGACGAGATCAACCGCACGCCGCCCAAAACCCAGGCGGCCCTGCTCCAGGCCATGCAGGAACGCACCGTCACCTTGTTCGGCCGCACGGAAAAACTGGCCGACCCATTTATGGTGCTGGCCACGCAAAACCCCATCGAGCAGGAAGGCACCTATCCTTTGCCTGAGGCTCAGTTGGATCGTTTCCTGTTTTCCCTGTACCTCGATTACCCGTCTTTACAGGAAGAAATGGCCATCGTGAAAAAACACGCCGCGGCCTTGACGGAATCCGTGGCGGCCGTGGTGTCCCGGGATCAAATCCTGGCCTTGCAGGATCAAGTCTTTTCCATGACGGTTTCCGAGCATGTGTTTGAAAAAGCGGTGCGGCTCACGCGCGCCACGAGGCCTGTCGACGACAATCCCGTTTCCGAGGTACGCCGGTTCGTGAAATGGGGCGCCGGGCCGCGGGCGTCGCAATTCCTGGTTTTGGCGGCCAAGGCCCGTGCGCTTCTCCGCGGACGTCCGACGCCCATCGAAGAAGACGTGGTTTCCCTGTTCCAACCCGCCATGAACCATCGGGTGCAGGTCAATTTCCAGGCCGAAGCGGAAGGCGTGAATGTGAACGCCTTGTTGGACACAATTCTGAAAAAAGTCTGAAATTTTATTTCGGGTCGAAACGTTTCGGTACTTCGTAGGCCCGATCCCGCGATTCATCCTTCGATTTTATTTCGCGGTATTCCGTCTTGTAATTGAATCCGGCCGGCGCTTTCGGATCCCGGCAGTGGTGCGTGTCTATGTATAAAATCCGGGTGAGCGTATCCCCGTTGATGATGGCTCGATAACCGCTCAAGGTAAGCCCATTTCCCCAAAAATTTCCCGCCTTGAAAAAACCATCGATGAATTCCTTTTTAGGTCCCAAAAGCATTTGCAGGTATTTCAATTCATTTTCAGAGGTTCCCCCACCCACCCGCACGGCATTTTCCATGGCGAAACCGTAGGTCGGATCTTCCGACACCCCGGACAATCCATCCTCCAAATCGGGACATTCCGGGGGTTGATTTTGAAAATTAGCCGGATATCTCACGGAACGGCCGCAAGAAAATATTGCGAAGAAAAAGCCGATTAAAAAAAAGTTTTTCGAAGTCATCCGCTCCCCGTCTTTATTTTTTTAGAATCGATTTAGAACTCAAGGTAGTGATAATTAATCGGCTCGGGAAAAACGCAACGAGAATTTTTTGTCAACACGGTTATTGTTTAATCTTGATAATAAAATTAAA
>JBGPFT010000356.1:0-2525 GCA_041483475.1 Fibrobacteria bacterium
ATTTCGCGAAAAATCACCACCTGGGCAGTAAATAATCTCGTCCTCTCCAGATTCACAAACAACCTGGTATTCGTCGGAAAACTTAGAAAATGTACCACCCGCGGCCTCTGTCTCTATCGCATCCAATCCAACCCGCTCAAAAAGCGCCCATCCATAATGGTGTCCCCCGCGTTTAAGAACCAAAGGAATTCTCCTCGCGCAAGATCGATACCCTTATTCATGGCGTCATAGATTCCGGCATCCTTCTCCGAAACGACCCGCAGTCCGGGAATCACGATTTTTTGAAGAGCCTCAACGGTGTCGTCGGTGGATGCTCCGTCCACCACCAAGTACTCGTAATCCTCGTATGGAATGGCCGCCACACTACGGGCCGTCTTCACAACAGCATGGGCCGCATTAAGACAAACCGTCACGATGGAAATCCGGGGGGCGGATCGCGCCTCGCTCAATTCAAGCCTCCCCGCCACGCCTCCGAATCCGTACCAACCATTCCAACAGGATGACAACTATCGCTCCCGTAAATAAGCCCCCGCCGAAAGCCATCCCTATCCATGACAACCGACGGAAGATGGAGGGGGGCTTCGGCAACTTTGCATGTGAGAAAATCTCGAAGAAATACCGAGGCTGACTGGCGGAGATCTTCACGCTTTGATAGGCTTTCATGGTGACCAGGTATTTCTCAGTGCTGATGCTTTCCTCGCGTTTCAACCTCAAGTACTGAAAATTAAGGAGTGGGGATGAAAAGTCCTTGTTGAATTCCAGGAAATGGCGAAAGTCGCCGGAAATGCTGTCCAATTCTATTCGATTCTTGCGTAACTCCGTCTCCAGAAATTCCAATTTCCGGATTTCCTCCCGTTTCTGCCGCGCAGCAAAATAAGAGTTCAACCCGTCCACCACGGCGTCCGCCAGGAATTGGCTGAGATGCGGAATTTTCGTCCGCACGGTCAGGGTATAGGCGTCGTCTTTTTCGTGCTTGAGCCTGACGGAGCGCGCCATTTTCGCCGTGAACACCTCCACTTTGTCCCCGTCGGGTAAAGTATCCACTTGGAGCAGACGCGACAACGAGGAGTCCGGATGGCCGGAAGACAGCACCATGGGCATCATGGGGCGGAAAAAATCCTCCGACCCCAGGACGCGCTCGACCATGGACAACAACGGATCCACCTCCTCATGCAACCGATATCCGAATTGCTCCGCCAAGGCTCCCCAGGCTTCCAAGGGACTCGCGTTCTTTTCCTCCCGCAGGACAAAAATAGCGGTGGCGCGGTATTTTGGGGCCAGCAGGAATTGCACCATGGCGCAGGTTACGGCAAGGACGCCCGCAGAGATGAACATCCAGGCGCGACGATTCCAAACCAGCGTCACGATTTCCAGTAAATCGATTTCGCGGGAGGAAGCGGAACCCTGATTGCTATTTTCCACAAATCATCCAAGAGGGAAAAAATGTCGGAAAAGACGGGACGGGGCCCGGCGATCCTTTTGACGAATATGCCCTCTCCTTATCGGGGCCCGGTATTTGATTTGGTGGCGAAAGCCTTGCCGGGGTTCAAAGTCATCTACTGCAGGAACATCGAACCCGACAGGCAATGGCATCTTCCGGATTATCGGCATGAGCGTATCGTTCTTAATTCCGCCACCCTCAACTTGAACGGCCGCTTCGTGCATCTCGGGTTAAATATAATACCCCATCTAATGCGCCTGAACCCGGAAGTCGTCATCACTTCCCAATATTATCCCGCGGCGATCGCGGCTTTCGCCTACGCCAAAATCGCCAGGGTCCCCCATGTCTGCATGTACGACGGCTGGGAAGGCTTTGATCGCCACCTCAGCGGTTACCACAAGATCTTGCGAAGGATGTTTTATCGGAATTCCGACGCTTTCATCGGCGTCAGCAGCCACACGCGTCGATTATTCGAAAGTTACGGAGTGGAAGTCGAGGGAAGATATTTCTGGAGCCCCCTGTGCGTGGATAATGACCTTTTTTTCAAAACCACAAGCCACGAACGGGAATACCATCTCATGCTGTCGGGCCGCATGGTGGATACAAAACTTCCGGAATTCACCCTGGAAGTGATACTGGGATTACGGGCGCGGATTCCAAATCTAAAGCTGCTTCTGATCGGAAGCGGTGACCGCCTCGAATTCATGCTGAAAAGGATCCGGGCGATGGGCGTCGCAGCGGAGTACCCGGGGTTCGTCCAGCAACAGGATTTGCCCCGTTATTATGCCATGGCAAGGATACTTTTGTTTCCCACCAAAGGGGATTGCTGGGGATTGGTAGCAAACGAAGCCATGGCCATGGGAACCCCGGTATTAACGTCGCATTTCGCCGGGGCCAAGGAGGACTTGGTCCGGCATGGGGAAAACGGTTATATCCTTCCTATTGAACCCGGAGCATGGACGGAACACGCAATGAAGCTGCTCGGTGATGATGGCCTATGGAATACTTTTTCCGCACGCGCCAAAGAGGCTGTAGTTCCTTTTCATTTCCACAACGCCGCCAAGGGTATTGTTGACGCCGTCCA
>JBGPFT010000357.1:0-2524 GCA_041483475.1 Fibrobacteria bacterium
GGCGGTGGCGGCCTATGGCAATCTCCAGGAAGTGGAGCTTGTCTATCTGCGCGAGTGGAAAAGTTATCGCTGCCCCATCGGATCCGCTTCCGGGACCAATATCATCGTGGCCACGCCCTGCTGGACCAACGCCCAGGCCCATACCGGCTGGACCATGGACGGCGTTTCCTGGATCGAGAACGCCTACGAGCTGCTGGACGCCGAAGGCGAGTGGTATCTGGACGATCCCCAGGATTTCCTCTACTACAAGCCGCGCGCCGGGGAGAACATGGCCTCGGCCCGCGTGACGGCCCCCGTGCTGGAAGTCTTGCTGGACGCGCGGGGAACCCTCGCAACGTCCCTGCGCTATCTCACCTTGCGCGGGCTCACCTTCGCCCATGCCACGTGGATGAAGCCCAGTTCCAACCGCGGATATCCCGACATGCAGGGTACCTACCAATGGGGAACCGAAGGCAAGGCCCTGTCCAACGTGCAATTCTGGTACGTGGACAGCCTGGTCCTGGAGCGGAACGTGTTCCGCGCCCTGGGAGGGAACGGTCCGGCCCTGGAAGCGGGCAGCCGCAACAGCCGGATTTCCTGCAACGCCCTCTTCGATATTTCCGGCAACGGCATGCACATCGGGAACATCACGGCGAATCCCGCGGACGCCCGCGATCAAAATATCGGCATTACCATCGAGAACAATTACATCACCCAGGTGGGCCAGGAATACCACGGTTGCGCCGGGATTTTCCTCGGGTACGTGGCCCAATCCCGCATTCTCGGCAACGAAATCCACAACCTTCCGCATATGGGCGTGTCCCTGGGTTGGGGCTGGGGCGCCGGGGGCTACATGCGCAACAACGAAGTGGCTTACAACCTCATTTACGATCACATGAAAATGATGTACGACGGCGGCGGAGTTTACACCTTGAGCCCGCAGCAGGGCACCCATGTCCATCACAATTACATCCACGATCAAATCCACGAATTGGGCGCCTTGTATCCGGACGAGGGCTCGAGCTTCATGCGCTGGGACAGCAACGTGGTCCAGAACGTGGTGCGCTGGCTGCATATGTGGACCGGCACGATTCAGTACGACACCGTGGTGAACAACTATTACAACAACAATGTGGCCACGTTGAACGGAGCGAATTGCATCGTAACCCCCAATGTCCTGGTCACCGCCGGAAATTGGCCTGCAGCCGCCCAAGGCATCATGGCCGGATCCGGCATGGTGGCCGGCTGCCAGGACGTCAAGACGTGGGTGAACCTGCCCCTGCCCACCGGGATTTCCCAAGACGGTAGACGTCGCCGGCCGGGAGCGGCGCGCATGCGACTCGCCGTGGATCTTAACCAAGGCCGGGTGTTTTGCATCGGATCCCGGGGAAGGCGCGATGTGGGGGGAAGGAAAATTCCGGAATCCAAGCATTAAATATGCGGGCAGAAATGGAGACGCTATGAAAATCACCCACCAATTGCTCATTGCCCTTCTCCTCATCGCCGACGGCGGCCAAGCGCAAAACATCTGGTATCCTCAAAGTCCGTCGCCTGCGGGTCAAATACTATTCTCCGTCCACTTCACCGACGCCAACACGGGCTGGGTCGTGGGGGGAGCTTTCCCCAGCAGCACCATACTCAAAACCGCTGATCGCGGCGCCCATTGGAATCCCCAATCCGGCGGCACGGCGCAATCGCTCCGATCCGTATACTTCATCGACGCCAATACCGGCTGGGCCGTGGGAACGGGCGGGGTTATAGTCAAGACCACGGATGGCGGAGCCAACTGGAATCCCCAAAACAGCGGCACGACGCAGCCCCTCCTCTCCGTTTATTTCACCGGTGCCGGCACGGGCTTTGCCGTGGGATCGAACGGCACCATACTTAGAACCGGCGATGGGGGCGTCAGCTGGAATCCACAAACCACCGGCATAACGCAAATCCTCCGCTCCGTATATTTCACCGATGTCGATACGGGCTTTATCGTGGGAGGAAGCGGCTTAGGTGCCGGCCTTATAATAAAAACCACCAATTTCGGCGCCAATTGGAACATCCAAAACAGCGGCACGACGCAAAACCTTTACTCCGTCCATTTCATCGACGCCAACACGGGATGGGCCGTGGGAGCGGGAAGAACCATAGTCAAGACCGTCAATGGCGGGGGCATTTGGACTCTGCAAAGCAACCCCGCAACGCAAAACCTCTACTCCGTCCATTTCATCGACGCCAACACGGGATGGGCTGTAGGAGATGGCGGCACCATACTCAGAACCACCAATGGCGGCGCCAACTGGAACCTCCAAAACAGCGGCACGACGCTAGCCCTCGCTTCCGTTCACTTCACCGATGCCAATACGGGCTGGGCCGTGGGAGATTCCGGCACCATACTCACAACTGTTGCACCGGTAGAATTGACGCCCAGGAAATTTTCATTGGAGAAACTCGTAGTCAAAGAAAACCTTCTCCGCTTCTCACTGATTCGTCGCGTCCATGTCCAGGCGCGGCTGCTGGATTTGCGCGGGAGAACGGCGGCCTTGGTTTTGAA